>JBOHWM010000503.1:0-6796 GCA_050736555.1 Binataceae bacterium (SeqCode) | reverse complement strand
GAACCGGGGAAGCCGCGCGTCCCGTCTACTATATTGTCCTGCGTATGTTGGGTGGCTCGTTACCATTGAGCTTCCTGGTTCTGGCTTTAGCGGTGGGGCTGATCGCGCGTCAATTCATGACCGAGATGCGCAAACCGATGCTGTTTGCGCTGGCGATGGCCTTGGCGGTAATCGTGCTGTTTTCCGCCGCCAGCGCCAAGCGCGACGACTATATCCTGCCGGCGCTGCCCGCGCTCGCGATTATGATGGCGGGGCTGTTTACCGGCGTTGCGGAGAAGAAAGACGGTCGCGCGCGGGTCCTGGATGCCTCATTTCTCCGGAATGTCACACTGACTGCGATTGCGGCAGTGATGCTGGCCGGGGTGATCGCCGCAGGGGCCTATTTCTCCGCCGGAGGCATGGTGCGCGGATGGCATCTTGGGCTGCAATCGAGCGACGCCAGCTACGCGGCCATGTTTGCGCATGGCTTTGGCAGGTTCGCGCTTCCGTTCACGATTTTCGGCGTGGCGGTGGCGCTGGGTGCGTTGGCGGTTTTCGGCGGTATTTGGAAGGGCCGGACGCTTTGGAGTGGCGCCGGACTGGCGTTGATTTGCCTCGCTGGGACCAGCTTATGGACCGGCATGCTGAGGCCTGAGGTTGCGCGCACCCGCAGTCTTGCGCGCTTTGCGGTCGAGGTCAAAAGCCGCGTCGACGACGCCCCGGTCTACGTGGTTTTCGACAGTCCCGGCCTCGCCTACTACTACGGACGGGCGGTGCCGCCACTGCCAAAGAGCGTTCGGCGTTCATCTAAACCCCCGGGGCAAAGCTTTTACCTGGTCGCTCGCCGCCGCGAGTTGACATTGCTGCCGCCGGCTATTCGCGATCGCTTGCGGCTGAAATTCGTGTCGTCGGTGGCCGGTGCAGATGGTCCGCCAGCGCTCTACGCTTACGATCCTCCGGCGGACAACAGCATGGTGAACGCGCGAGGCGTTGCGAAATCGGGAAGCGGCGCGTTCCTGATTCGAATAACGCGTTGAAGCCGTCCGCGAATTCAACTAAACGGCGCCACCAGATAGAAGTCGTTTTTCACGAATGCTTGAGAGGTCCGTATGGCGAACGAAGGATCGGGCACTGTCCAGATTACCGTCAGCCGAGTTGTCAGATTTCTCGTGGCCTTGCTGCTACCCACCTGGGGGATAATCATGATCGTGTTGGGAGTTATGAACGGGATGGGATGGTGGATTGCAACTGGTGCGGTGGTTTTTATAATCGGCGTGATACTGTTTGGCGGTAGTTCATTGGTCAGCCCGTTTCTGGGTGGCCGGTGAGCCGCTACGGCTTTCACCGCAATCGACGTAAGGCGAGCGAACCGGCGAAGCACCTTCGCCGGATTATCTTGAATCGAATATGCCTATTTACGAATACGAATGCGTCTCGTGCGGCCAAGTAGCCGCTCACGTGCTGCTTGGATCGGAACGAAGCGCGCAGCCAAATTGCTTGGACTGTGGCGGCCCAACCAGACGCGTGATGTCGTCGTTCGCGACCGTCGAGAGTGAGGCGTCGCGGCTCGCCCGCTTCGACCCGTCCAGTCGGAATGACGAATCTTTCTATCGCGACTCACGCAACGTGGGGCTGTGGGCCAAGAAGCGCGCGCGGCAGATGGGCGTAGATCTCGGCCCGAAGTTCGACGAAACCGTCGAAAAGGCGCGCACTGGCAAGCTCATCAAAGATTTGCCCTGATCTCTTATCGCGCGAGTACCTGAGATTTACAGAAACCGACTCCTCACGTGGTGGATTAAATTTCATTTGAAACCGGACTTTGGCGGTTCTCTCCCGCAGTCACGCACGATCCCGCGATAAGATTTAGATATCACCGATACGCCGGGATGAACCGGCGTAGCCCGGCCGACGCCCGCTTTTGTTGCCACTTGGCGTCGCAAGGGCGCACGGGAGGCGTATGTCCTCATCAGATAAGAAGATTTATTTGACAGTCGTATAAGGTCAGGTTAAATCAGGATCGGACGGAATCATGTACTTTAATTTCGGCATCCCGCTGGCCCTCGCCATAATCGGGCTGATTTTCATGGCGGCGATGATTGGGCTGCAGAAGCTGCTGGCGCCGAGGAATCCGTTCGCGCGCAAGCTGATGCCGTACGAGTGTGGCGAACCGCCGACCGGCCACGCGTGGATCAATTTCAACGTCCGCTTTTACCTGATCGCTTTGGTGTTCGTGATTTTCGAGGTGGAAGTCGCCTTCATTTTCCCGGTCGCCGCGGTTTACTTGGATTGGGTCAAGCGAGGCTGGCGCTGGTTCGCCCTCAGCGAGATGCTCGTGTTTCTCCTCATTCTGTTCATTGGACTCGCCTACGTTTGGGTCAAGCGCGATCTGGAGTGGATTAAGAACGTTCCGGATTAGTTCGAAAGAGATGTGAGTCGCCGCATGCCATTGCTCAACACGCTGCCGGATTACGTCCTCACGACCAAGGCTGACGAACTGATAAACTGGATGCGCAAATCGAGCATCTGGTACATGCTCTTCGGGCTGGCCTGCTGCGCGATCGAATTGATGCATACGGGCGGTCCGCGTTCCGATATCGAACGTTTCGGCGCGACGCCACGCGCCTCGGCGCGCCAGTCGGACCTGATGATCATCGCGGGTACGCTGACGCTCAAGATGGCGCTGCGCACGCGCTTGCTCTACGACCAGATGCCCGATCCCAAGTACATCATCTCGATGGGAAGTTGTGCGAGCTGCGGCGGTTTGTTCCAGCTTGCCTACTCGGTCTGTGATGGTGTGGACAAAATTCTGCCGGTAGACGTTTACGTCCCAGGATGTCCGCCACGTCCCGAGGCGCTGACCGAAGGCCTGCTCAAACTGCAGGACAAGATTATGGCGGAGCGCTGGCTGACGCGCGAGCGTCCGGCGATTCAGGCGTGAGTATGGAGCCGCGGCTAATCTACGAACTGGTGAAACTGCACCTGCCGGATAGCGTGACTGAAATCGTCGAGCGGAAACCCGACCCCTTCGTCGTGATCGACGCTCAAGCAATCGGCGCCGCCGCCCGCTTTCTGCGCGACAATCCGGATACCGCGATGGATTGCCTAAGTAACGAAACCGGCGTCGATTACAAGGACCGGATTGAGGTGGTCTACCATCTCTTTTCCTATCGCCATCGCCACGGCGCGGTATGCAAGGTCAGGCTCGGCCGCGAAAATCCCGTAGTTGGGACGGTCGAGGGTATTTGGCCCGCCGCGAACTGGATGGAACGCGAGATTTTCGACCTGTTGGGGGTCACCTTCACCGGTCATAGCGACTTGCGCCGCATTCTCATGCCGGAAGACTGGCCCGGTTATCCCTTGCGCAAGGACTTCGTTGAGCCGCTCGAATATCACGGGATTTCAACCGTGCGCGAGAGTCCGATTATTCGCCTGGACCAGAAAAAGAAATGAGCACGCTGCATACCGAAGAGATGACCCTCAACATGGGGCCGCAGCACCCCTCGACCCATGGTGTGCTGCGTTTCGTGATTCGCGCCGACGGCGAGGTGATGCGCGAGGCGATTCCCGACGTAGGCTACCTGCATCGCTCCATCGAAAAGATTGCCGAGAAAGTCGGTTATCACGGCTTTATGCCTTATACCGACCGCGTTGATTACGTCTGCGCGATGTTCACCAACCAGGGCTGGGCGATGGCGTGCGAGCGCCTGGCCGGGATCGAGGTGCCGCGGCGTGGCGAATACTGCCGCGTGATCGCGGCCGAATTGAACCGGATCGCCTCGCATCTGCTGACCGTTGGCCTGATGGGCATGGATATCGGCGCGATGACGCCGTTCCTGCACGCATTGCGCGAACGCGAGATGATCAACGACTTGATTGAGGAATTATGCGGCGCCCGCCTGACCTTCAATTACATGCGGATTGGCGGCGTGGCCTGGGACCTGCCTCCCGGATGGCGCGAAAAGGCGCTCGCGTACCTCGACCATCTTGATCCGATCCTGCACGAATTCAACGCCTTGTTCTCATACAACAAAATCTGTGTGCAGCGGCTGGCCAACGTGGCTCCGATCAGCGCCGCGGACGCCATCAGCTATAACCTCGTTGGACCGAACCTGCGTGCTTGCGGTGTCAAATGGGACGTTCGCAGGGACATGCCATATTCGGTTTATCCCGACCTGGATTTCGAGATGCCACTCGGCACGGGCGAGTGGGGCACAACCGGCGACGCGATGGATCGCTACATGATGCGCATCCGCGAAATGACGGAGTCCTCGAAAATCCTGCGCCAGGCGCTGAAGCAAATGCCCGAGGGCCCGGTGCTCGGCAAAGTGGTAAGGAATTTCAAACCGCCGGCTGGTGAATGCCAGGTGCGGGTTGAAAGCGCGCGCGGTGACCAGGGATGGTACGTGATCAGCGATGGGACTGGCTATCCGTGGCGGGTGCATGTGCGTACCGGTTCGTTCGCCGCGATGGGGATGATTCAGAAGTTGAGCCGCGGCCTGATGATCGCCGACCTGGTGGTGTTGATCGCCAGCCTGGACGTAATCGCGCCGGAGATCGATCGCTGAATAACCATGCGGCAGTGGCTTGACACGCTAATCTCACGCGGCATGTTCGCGGGTATTCCGCGTGAGTTGGTATATGTTGTGGCTATCGCGATCGCATGCGCCATAGTGCTGTTCGCGATCGCGGTGCCCTTCGCGTCCATCGTGACCTGGCTTGAACGCCGCGTTTGGGCTCGTATCCAGTCGCGGATCGGTCCCAACCGGGTCGGCCCCAATGGCTTTCTGCAATGGCTGGCCGACGGCGTCAAGCATGTCTGCAAGGAAGACGTGGTTCCGGCCGAGGCTGACGCCCGCTTGTTCAAGTTCGCGCCTTACCTGGTGGTGCTGGCGTTCATTCTGCCGTGGGCGGTAATGCCATTTTCCTCGTCGTTGATCCTCGCCAACCTGAACGTCGGAATCTTCTACATAACTTCGGTTACCGCGCTGACCGTGGTTGGCGTGCTGATGGCCGGATGGGCGTCGAATAACAAGTGGTCCCTGATTGGAGGGATTCGTTCCGCCGCGCAGATAGTCAGTTACGAGATCCCGGCCGGCCTTTCGATCTTTCCGGTGGTACTGATGACCGGAACACTGTCGATGCAGGGCATCATCCGGGCGCAAGCCTGGGCTCCTGATCGCTGGTTCATCTTCTCCAATCCATTTTGCCTGGCCGCCGCGATCATTCTGTTCGTTTCCACACTGGCCGAGAACAATCGCACGCCCTTCGATTTGCCCGAAGCGGAATCCGAGCTGGTGGCGGGTTTCGCGACTGAATATAGCAGCATGCGTTACCTGTTCTTCTTCATGGCGGAATGGGGCAACATGTTTATCGGCGCGGCGATCGTGGCGACGCTGTTCCTCGGCGGTTGGCAATTTCCGCAGGTAAGCCGCAACGTGATCGTAATGAACGTGCTTCAATTCGTCACGTTCAATGTCAAGGTTCTGGCATTGGTGTTCGTTTCAATGTGGATTAGAGGTACGCTGCCGCGCGTGCGTATCGACCAGTTGATGTCACTGTGCTGGAAATATTTTGTACCCATGGCGTTTGTCAATCTGATCGGCACGGCGGTATGGGTAGCGGTTTGGCCGGATGGCAATTCGATTGCGCAATGGCTGATGCTCGCATTTGGAATAGCGATTGCGGCTGGCTTTGTGTGGCGTGTGGCGTGGTTCGCGCGGCGCGCGCGAATGGAATTCTATTTTCATCCGACTATCTGAAGTGGTATGGGCACGGTGGGCGAATATTTCCGGCATCTGCGAGAGGCGGTCGTCACCGTGTTCGACGGCATGGCCGTCACCGCCTCCCATCTCATTCGGAAGCCGTATACGATTCAGTACCCGGACCGTATGCAGGTACGGGTGCAGGATACGTTGCCATTCCGCTACCGTGGCATTCTGGACGTAGACCTGGAGATTTGCACCGGTTGCCTGGCTTGTGACCGCGCCTGTCCGATTGATTGCATCGCGATCGCTATTGAGAAAAACGCGCAAACCCGCGAAATAGTCATTTCCCAATTTGATATCGACATAAGCAAATGCATGTTCTGCGGGTTGTGCAGCGAGCCGTGTCCGACTGGCGCAATCCACCATACCACTGAATTTGAGGGCGCGGATTATTCGCTGGAAAGCCTGATCCGACGCTTCGTCGCCGAACCGATCGTCGCCTACAAACCGAAGAAAGGGCCGGAGCCGGACGCGGACATGGGTCAACTGCTCGAACGCGGAATGAAGTACGTTGATGAATGGGCGCAGCCCGCTTCTGGCAAACCGGCGGTGCCCGCCAAACCCGCGGTTGCGGCCGCATCGGCAAAACCAGCTCCAACGCGCCCGGCTCCAGCGGTTAATGGTCTGGCCGGCGCCGACCCTGCCGAAAAGGATGCGGTGCAATCCGCGTCATCACAAGCATCAGCGCTTCATGTAGTACATGGCAAGCCCGATGCAGCCATTGCGGCTTCTGTGACAACTGACACGAGCAAGGCCCAGAACGGCGGCGACGAAGCTCCTCAGGATATGGACCGCGCCCGCGGACGGGTTGCGAAACAGGGGACTTGATAGCGGAAGGACTCGCGCCAAAGGGAGGAGGATTCGTGATAGCCGCCCAAGTGGTTTTCTATCTGCTCGCGGTTCTTATCGTTCTCTCAGCACTGATTACCGCCTTTTCCAGTAACATTGTTTATTCGGCCTTTGCCTTGCTGGGCGCCTTTCTTGGTGTTGTCGGCGTCTATGTACTGCTCGCGGCTGATTTTGTCGCGATGGTGCAGTTGCTGGTGTATATC
>JBOHWM010000502.1:0-1797 GCA_050736555.1 Binataceae bacterium (SeqCode) | reverse complement strand
GAGATGGCGGGCATGTTAATAGCGCTTCCACGGGATTCTTAACGCAGCTCGCGGACTCGCCTGCTCGTTGCGCTTCGCGCCACTGTCGGCAACAGTTTGATCGGCGAAGCGGCAAAGGATTGGCGATTGAATGCGCCTAACCATGAATGCCATCATCGTGACCAGCCGAGCCGCTGGCTGCTTGATCCATGGCGATTTTTGACGAAGTTTTGCGTTTTATCGAAAACCCGGTAACGGATGATTTCGAAGCGATCGGGTTGGAAGTGTTTGGCTATCAATTCGAGCATGTTTCAGCCTATCGGCAGTACTGCCTAAACCGAGGGATCAAGCCCGCGAATGTCCGAAGAACGGCTGAAATACCGCCGGTGAGCACGATCGCGTTCAAGTATGCCCAATGTGAAAGTGGCGCGGGGGCGTTGACACCGTCGGCACGCTTGTTCGTGACCAGCGGAACCACGAACGGGCGCGATTTGCGAGGACGGCACATGGTCCTTTACCCCGAGATCTATCGCGCCTCCGCAGTCCGGCATTTATCATCGATGCTGTTTCCGGACGGCCGGCGGACGGCGATGCTGGCGCTCCATCCGACGACCGATCGCATGCCCGAATCGTCGCTTTCACAAATGATAAGCTGGTGTATCGAGGAGTTCGGAGCGGGACTCGACTTGTGCGCGGCCGAGCGAAGCGCCGTGGACATCGTCTCCGCAGTCGAGTTTCTACGAATCGATCGGCCGCTTCCGCTATGCGTCCTTGGGACCACGGCATCGCTCGCCACGCTCTTCGAAGCGCTGCGGGCGGGCGCGATTAGGCCGCGACTGCCAGAGGGCTCACGGATTATGGATACCGGCGGCGCCAAGGGTCAGCGGATTCCGCTTAGTCCGGAGGGAGTGGTTACCGCCGCACAGGTACTGCTGGGTATCGATCCCTCACACGTTATAAATGAGTACGGCATGACCGAAATGTGCTCCCAGCTTTACGACCAAACGACCTTTAATGGCGGAACCGCGGACTCGGTTCCGCGATTGAAAATTGCGCCGCCCTGGCTTCGGGTGAGAGCGCTTGATCCGGCGAGCTTGACGCCTGTGCGAGAAGGAGAAGCCGGGTTGCTCTCGTTTTTTGACCTTGCCAACGTCGCCTCGATTTCGGCTCTGCTGACTGAGGATTTGGGCACTGCCGATGGCGGCAAGGTACGCATCTTTGGGCGCGCGGCAGCCGCCGAACCACGCGGATGCGCGCTCGCGATCGGGCAATTCCAAAGCCAACACGCGCACCCGGTGTTTAATCAAATGCCGGCCGCCACGGGACGATGACGGAGGCCCACCGCCATCCGCCATTATCGGCTAAAGAGCGGTTGTGCGATGGAAGAGCTTGACACGGAGTTGTTGCGCGCGACCGCGCGTCGGCTTGGAAATCCAAGTTGTGCGATGCGGCTTGAGGAAATTGCTCGCAGCGTCGCGACCGTCTGCGAGCTATGGCGAAGCCGCGCTTACCCGCCAAGGCATGCGGCGGTAACGGAAATCGCGCGCGCGTGGAGTTTCAGCCCGGCGTTGCTGGACGCATCATTCGACGCGTCACTGATGCCATTCACCGCCGCTGCAATCGAGGCGTGCGCGAAACCAGGAGTTTGCCGGCTCGCCGGGCTCATCCTGCCCGGTAATGTGCCCGGCGCTGGATTGCACGAAGTGGTTCTGGCGCTGATTCGCGGTGCGTCGGTGATCATCAAGACCGCTTCGGCGGAACCGGTCTTCTTTCGCCATTTTGTCAAATCTCTCATCGAAGCGGATGCGCGTCTTGGCG
>JBOHWM010000501.1:0-2253 GCA_050736555.1 Binataceae bacterium (SeqCode) | reverse complement strand
CTGCCCGAGGTTGTCGGCGACCAGGCGGCGCTCGAACGCGTCTTCCTCAACCTCATTCGCAACGCGCTGGAAGCTATCGAGGCTGGCCGGACGCATTCCGAAGCGGGTTTCGAGGGCATCCAGGTATTGCGGCTCCGCAGCGCCATCGAAGCCAGATTCCACATCGCAACGCGCGGCCGGCGCCGTCAATTCCTACGTGTCGAGATAAGCGACAGTGGCGTGGGCATGGCGCCAGACGAATTGCGCCAACTCTTCACGCCATTTTTCACCACCAAACCGTCCGGAACAGGCTTGGGACTCGTGCTTAGCCAGCGTATTGTCGCCTTACACGGCGGAAAACTCTGGGCGGAACGCGGCGGCGCAAGTCCCATGAGCTCCACCGGCAGCCCGACTCCACAACCGATCGAAAATAGCGTGGCCGACGAGCACGCGAGCCGGCCGCGCGGTATGACCTTTTGCGTCCGGCTGCCGATCGGTCTTGATTAGAAATCCTTTGTTATTCACGTACACTTGGCTTTGCACCTGTGTCACGCCTGGCGGTCGCGGCCAATATGAATTTTCCGCTACTATAAATGCCACACTGATGGCGCCAGAGACGACAATTTGATGAGTACGGCCGACCATCCCGCCGTGTTGATCGCGGACGACGATGCCGGCATTCGCTTGGTCCTGCGCCATCGGCTTGAAGCGGCCGGTTGTATCGTGGAAGAAGCGGAGGACAGCCGCGAGGCTCTGGCGGCATTACTGAGCAATCGCTTCGACGTGGCCCTGCTCGACATCATCATGCCGGGAGTGGGCGGGCTCGAAGTGCTTTCGGCGGCACGCGCCGGAGGGAGCCGCACACTGGTTATCGTGATCACGGCCGCAAGCACTATGAACAACGCGGTCGAAGCGATGAAGCGCGGGGCTCACGATTATCTGACCAAGCCCTTCGAGAATCTTGACCTGGTGGCCGCGGCTGTGACGCGCGCTCACGAAATCGCGGTTCAGGCGGCCGATCTTTCGCAATTGCGCGACCAGGTCGATCGCCAATTGGTCGGCGGCGAGATCATAGGCCGCTGCGCTGCGATGCAGGACGTCTATAAGCTGATTGGCCGCGTGGTCGGTAATGATGCGACAGTGCTGCTCAATGGTGAAAGCGGCACCGGCAAGGAACTGGTAGCGCGGGCGATTCATTTCAAATCACAACGCTGGCGCGCACCCTTTATCGCGGTCAACTGTTCGGCGATTCCCGGTGGTCTGCTCGAAAGTGAGCTTTTTGGCCATGAACGGGGCGCCTTCACCGGAGCGACTGAAAAGCGCTCCGGGAAATTCGAGCAGGCGGGCGCGGGGACGCTATTTCTCGACGAAATCGGCGATCTTCCGCTCGAATTGCAGCCCAAACTTCTGCGTGTGCTACAGGAGCGAGAATTCACGCGCGTGGGCGGAACCGAGACACTGCGGATGCAGGCGCGGGTAATCGCCGCCACCAACCAGGACCTTGAAATCGCCGTGGCTCAGCGCCGCTTTCGCGAGGATCTTTATTTCCGGCTGCGGGTTATACCGGTTACTCTGCCGCCGTTGCGCGAACGGCGCGAGGATATTGCGGAGCTGACGGATTATTTCGTTAATAAAGCGGCGCGGGAAATGGGCGCACCGGCGCGTCTTGTCGGCCGCGACGCGCGCGCCAGATTGCAGTCCTACGATTGGCCCGGCAACGTGCGCGAACTCGAAAATGCGGTGTTGCGCGCGGCCTTGCTGGCGCCGGGCAGTACGATTCGGGCCGAGGATATCGAGCTTGGCCGGGCTTCACACGGTCGTGCGCCAACGCATGAAAGCCGGGCCAGCCTGCGCGAACTGATCGGTCAACGCATCTCCGAGATGTTGGACGAAGCCGACGGCACCGCGCCGCGCGATTTGTACGAGCGCATCGTCGCGGAACTGGAGCGGCCGCTGATCGAACAGGCGCTGCGCCGCGCGGGTGGTAATCAGGTTCACGCCGCCCGTATCCTCGGGCTCAATCGCAACACGCTGCGTAAGAAGTTGACCGAGCACGGCATCGTGCCGCAGAAGTTGCCGTCCGGTGGCTTCTAAACCTCTCGGATATTAGCGGCGGGCTCGTGAGCGAAACGTTGATACCGGCAGGCCAGTCCGTCAGCGATACCAAACAGGCTCTGCACGCAGGCGGGGCGGGTTGACGCGGCAACTAAATTTCGGTTGAGCCGATGCGTTTACCCTCACACCTATATGCGATGATCGACACGGCGGGCGGCC
>JBOHWM010000500.1:0-2642 GCA_050736555.1 Binataceae bacterium (SeqCode) | reverse complement strand
GCATTGATGTCGCTCCGCCCGCGGCGCTGATCTTTTACCTTGAACGCGGCTCCGCGGGGTGGGCGAGTCCGCGAGCCGTCGGCCAAGTCCAGACTCGCCGGCGCGCTCCACTTGCGGCTGCGGTAGTGCCTGCATCATCTCGAAATGAGTTGCGACGTCACCTTCATTGACGGTCAAAAAATAACGCTCGGGCATCGGCGCGAGAAAATTGGCGATCGCATCGGCGGAAGCGCCGATCGCTTCGAGCCGCTCGCGTACCGCCGCCTTGGCCAGCAGCAGCCGGCGTGCGGGGTCGGCCGCTTCGTGATCGCCTTGTTCGAGCAGCTTGAGCGTCTTCATATAGAGGTCGCTCAGCAACATGTCGCGCCAATTGTTGTAGACGTTGGGCGCAACCGCCCTCATATCGGCGAAAGTCAGCAGGTACAACGCCTTCAGCCGATCAATTGAACCCACCTGGTTGGCGAAACCACTGATCGTGCGCTGGTCGTCGACGTCGCCTTTCTGCGCCACCTGCGACATCATCAAATGGTTGCGCACGAGGAACACCACCAGTTCACTCTCCTCGCTATCAAGCCGCAGCCGCGCGCATACTTCGGCGGTCAAAAGGGCGCCGCGCTCATGATGGTCATGGCCTTGTCCCTTACCGATGTCGTGCAGCAGCAGGGCCAGGAAGATCATCGGCAAAGCGTCATACTCACGCGCGACTTCAGTCAGTAGCGGATTGCTATTCTTGAATTCGCCGGCGCGCAGATTTTCGAGTTCGCGCACAGCGGCCAGCGAATGCCGATCGACGGTGTAGATATGATACAGGTCGTGCGAAACCCGCGCATAGAGGTTGCCGAATTCCGGAATTATCGCACCCAGCACGCCCGCGCGATGCATCGCTTCGAGGGTCTCGGCCACCCGCTGACGTCCACTCAGGATACCCATCAGCGCCATCCCGGTGCGCGCGTCGTTGCGCAGGCTGTCGTCGATACGATGAAGATTGTCGCGCACTAATTGGTAGGCGCTACCCGACAGTTCGACATCGTGCGCCTGACAGTCGGCGAACACGGTGACCAGGTTGAGCGGGGCGCGCTGGAAAAAATCCGGCTCGGCGATACCGAGCAGTTTCTGCTGAATGACTACGCCCGGACGGATTTGTCGCGCAGGGCGGCGGCGCAAAAATCGTCCGGGTACGGTGTCCTCGGTAACGCGCGCAATCAAGCCCTCGGAAAAGCGATGGATCGCACTGGCCTCCTGGTAATAGGCGCGCATCAAGGGCGCGCTGGCAGGCACCCCGCCGCCATCACTGAAGCCTAGCATCGGCGCGATTTGCTCCTGGTATTCGAAAGTCAACTGATCGGTGTGATGCTTGCTGAGGAAATGCAGCGAATTGCGTACCCGGAAGATGAAATCCTGCGCCGCTAAAACTTCGTCGAGTTCGTTCGCGGTGATTATCGCCTTCTGCACGAGTTCCACCGGCGAATGAATCTTGTACTTAACCTTGGCCAGCCATAAGGCGGTATGCAGGTCCCGCAGCCCACCCTCTCCTTCTTTGAGTTGCGGCTCCAACAGGTAGATTGAATCGCCATAGCGCTTATGACGCTCGCGGCTTTCTTTGAGTTTGGCCGCAAAGAAGTTGCGCTGGTCACGATTCAAAACCTCGTTGACCAAGGTCTGTTCGAGTTGCGCGTAGAGTTTTTCGTCTCCGTCCAGATAGCGGACATCCAGGATGGCGGTCTTTTCCTTCAGATCGCTGGCCGCCATCCGCACGCACTCGGCGGCGTTACGCGTCGCTTGGCCGACGACCAGGCCAGCGTCCCAGAGCGCGTGCAGAATAATTTCCGCAATCACCTCGATGTACGGCCCAGGCTTGTAGTCATGAAGGAACAGCAGGTCGATGTCTGAGTATGGATTCAGTTCACCGCGCCCGTAGCCGCCACGGGCCGCCACCGTGACCCGCTGGTTCAGGCGCGGAAAGCGCCGGCCATGATGCTTATCCGCGAAGCGGTAGAGTGCGCGCATCAGGTGATCAACCGCGCGCGTATAATCGCGCACCACCGCGAGTCCGCTGGCGCCAGCTAAGTGACGTTGAAAGAGTTCTGACCGCGCACGTTCAAGATGATCACGCGCCACCGGTCCGGGCCGTCTCTCTTGCTCGATCGCCGCCAGCAGCCAGCCTTCGTCACGCGCCGCGAGATCGGCGGGTTCGGCGGCGGTGAGTCGCGCGGGCTCCGGCGTCTGAGTCATAAATTGCCCATCGCGGCGTTCGCGCTCAAATAATTCACCACCGCGGCGGCGATGCCATCGGCAAGCGCCTGCTGATAGGAGGGCGTGGCGAGCAGAGCGGCCTCGGTCGGATTCGACAAGAACCCGCATTCCACCAGGACGGCAGGCATCAAAGGTCCCACCAGCACGTAAAATGGCCCTTTGCGTGCGCCCAAATCGTTCACTTTGATTCCGGAACGGCTCACGTCCGTAACGGTATCCGCCTCGATCATCCGCGCCAGCGAGGCTGACTCAACCGCCTTATCCTGTTGGCGCAGGTCAGTGAGAATATAGTTTAAGTTTGGGCGATGCGGCAGGCCATAGTCGCCGCCCGACTGATTTTCCATACGAGCCAACCGTATGGTTGCGCGGTCAGTGGTGTTGTTCAGGTA
>JBOHWM010000499.1:0-8474 GCA_050736555.1 Binataceae bacterium (SeqCode) | reverse complement strand
GCCCGCCTCGACTATGCCGACGCCACCTTCGACGTGGTGATCATGTCGCTGGTGCTGTCGTTGATTCTCGATCCTGAACTTCGGCGGCAAATCGCAATTGAAACCATGCGTGTGATGAAGCCCGGTGGAATTGTGATGTGGTACGACTACCGTTACAAGCCGCCCAAGCTGAAAGTCCATCCGATGCGGATCGACGAAATTGGCGAGTTGTTCACCGGCTGCGACTTACAACTCAGGAGTCTCACGGCGATGCCGCCGGTGAGACGGCTGGCGCGTTATTCCTGGATATTGTGCGAATTGATCGGCAAGCTCGCGCCGCTCCGCACCCATTATATCGGCGCGATTCGCAAACGAGCTTAGGCCGCTTGGAGGGCTGATAATGGCGGCCGCGGCCAATCAACCGACCGTCAAGCATGTGTTTTTGCGCACCGACGGGGTGAGCCTGCCGGAATTCAAGCTGAACGAGCGTTTCACCTGGGAATTCTGGCGGCCTTCACCAGCTTCGATGATGCCGCGGGGGCTGCCGCTGGATCGGCTCAAGTACGCCAGCCGCTATTTTGTGCATTATCTGCACTTGTATTCGAATCGCGATTACGGCGCCTTGGTCGTCCGCCATCAGGAGCGGCTCATTCACTATTCAATTACCAGCGGCCGATATTGGAAAACGCGTTTCATGGGTGAGGATGATATCCGTATCGGCCATGTCTGGTCGGACCCGGAATATCGCGGCGAAAGGTTGGCGTCATTTGCGATTGTCAAAATCGCCGCGACCATTGGGCGGCCCGGCCGGCGATTCTGGTACGTGGTCTCCGAGGATAACACCGCCGCAATCCACGCGGCCGAGCAGGCTGGGATGGTGTCGGTGGCGAGGGGCATGTGGCATCGGCCGTTGGGCCTGCGCCTGCTCAGCTCTTATCAAATCGATTCGCCCTAACTCTTAGTTCCCGGCGCGCGCGCACACTTGCCGCCATAATGCAGTGACCTGGATGCGCAGATCCTCAATCGTACCGTCGTTGGTAATAATCGTGCTGGCAAATTGGCGCCGCTCGTCGTCGGAAAGTTGCGCCTTGATCCGCGCCTCGGTCTGCGCCGGCTTGAGTCCGCGGTCACGCTCGACGCGTTCGATCACGCGCCGCCGCGATGCGATGATCAGCCAGATCTCGTCGAACAAGGGCTGCCAGTTGGCCTCGATAAGGATGGCGGCTTCGATCACGATGGGCTTGGGTTCGCCCCCGGCGCGCATCGCCCTGGTCATCTCACGCATGCGCTCGAACATTTTCGGGTGCACAATCCCGTTGAGGCGTTTGAGCGCGATGGGATCGGCGAACACGATCGGGCCGAGTTTGCGGCGATCGATAGTGCCGTCGTCGGCTAGAATCTCCTTGCCGAAAGCCGCTACCAAATCGGCGTAGGCGGGTTTGCCGGGTTGATAAATCGCATGCCCCACTTTATCCGCATCGATTATCGGCGCGCCCTCATCGGCAAGTATTCCCGCGACTGTACTTTTACCCGATCCAATTCCCCCGGTGAGACCAATTATCACCATTCCGAAGCTCCATTCCCGGCCAGCGGCCGCAGCGAAATTTTCACAGGCTCGCCCGCTCTGTCGACTGCCGATGGAAATTCGGGCGGTGTATCGGACAGTTAGCAACTCGGGTAATTCGCGTGACATTCCCGGCGCACGCATTTTCTAGTGCGGCCAATCGGTGTCCTCGCTCCATCCGTGCCGTACGATTTCTTTGAGCGCCGGAGTGGTGGCGACCTCGTGCTCAAGTACGCGGCCGATGCGCCGGCCAATACGAGCGGTCGCGCCACGGTTGCGTTCACTGGCCAGTGCGAGTTGCAGGTTACCGATTAATGCCCATGCTTCCAATGGTTTCAACTTGAGGATTATAGGACCGCGGTGGCTCAATTCCCGCAGCTCAATTGCGCCGGCTTCGAGTAGTTCTTCGATAGTGGTGTTTCGGTTGATCGGCATAGGAATCCGCACGCGGCATCCGCAGCCCGCATACGTCCGCGCGATCAAAGGCTCCGAACCTATCGTGCGTTGGAATTTGATGGACCAAGACGGATGGTCTGGCGCTTCAGAAGCAACGGAAAGCTGACGTGATAGTTTTAATTTAAATCTGAAAACGGTTTGTGCAAGGATCTGTCGTTCTGAACGGAGTCCGCCATCAGCGTAGCCGAAGGCGAAGCGAGTGAACGAGCCTGAGAGTCGCGTACAAATAGGTGAAAATCTCGAAAAAACGTCAGAAAAGCAGATAGAATGGAGGATTCTTCACCGTGCTCAGAATGACAGGACTACAGTTGTGCGGAGATTCCCTAAAGCAGAAGCTGCTGGACACACGAGAGCAGTGTTTCAGGCGCCACCGGCTTTCGCAGCACGGCCGCCGCGCCGGGCACGTTGGAAGTGTCCTCACCCGTGACGATGAGAACGGGAATTCCCGCAAGGCGGCGGTTGTGCCGTGCCTGTTTGAGAAAGGACCGACCATCCAACACTGGCATGACTAGATCGAGCAGAACCAGCGATGGCGGTGGCGCGGCATTTTTGAGTTGGACAAGTGCCGATCGGCCGTCGCTGGCGGTGATCACGTGGTAACCGTGCAATTCCAGCAAATCGGTGACGGATTCACGTACATCGCTGTCGTCATCAACGACTAGAATAGTTTTCTCGCGTGGCACCTGGAGCGATCGCGAACAATTCTCCATACGCTTAACGGATGGAGCAAGTTTGAGGCCACTCGATTGACATTTTTCACTACAGAGCTTTAGCCAGCTTTTGTCGTAACCAGTCGTCATCAAATCGATCATGTGGTTATCTCGCCGGCTTTATCCGGCAGTAGTAGGAAAAATCGCCGACATGGAGCATTACGGGAGGTTTAGGTAGGAAAACATTGCTGACTGTGGTGTGGAACACGGTAAAAGCGCTGAAAGCAATGACTCATCGAACATCTCATGTTTAAATGGCTTTCTTAGAATCAGATGTTCACCTAATTTCGCGCGATAAGCCCTTATATCGGGAGAATTACATACAAGGTAGCCAGGAAATAGCCTAAATTGCTCTCGCCTCGCACGATAGCTATTAGACTTTGGTTCGCGGTGCGTGGCGATGCTTGAATATTGTCAAATGGAGCAGGAAATTATCGCGCAAGGTCGTTCACGCCTGGTCTCGCGGCTCGAGCGTTTCGGATTGCCCAAGCCCGCGGCCGAAGCCCTGATTAGCCGCTACACGCTGGTTCGTTACCCAAAGCATTCGCCGCTGTTCGGCGAGGCTTCTCCTTCGGACATGGTCTTTGCGGTGATCGGCGGTATCGTCAAGGTTTACTGCAGCCGATGGGGCGAAGGGCGTATTTTGTTTGAACTGGCAGGCCCTGGCGATCTGGCGGGTTATGCCGACTTCAGCGAGCGGCTCGAAGCGGAGCATCAGAGTTTTCAAGCCGAAGCCCTTACCAACTCCATCGTCGCGCTATTTACCCGTGAGCATGTCATGCGCGTCTTGCAGGGACTTGACCCCACCACGATCGTAACGCTCACCGCCAATCTCAACGCGAGCTGGGTTGCAGTGGTGCATCGTTATGCGCGATTCCTCGGCATGTCTTTGCGGGAACGTCTAGACGCGGTATTTACGGAGTTGGCGGCGCGCTTTGGTGTCGATGATGCGCGCGGCATCCTGCTGACGCCCGAACTTGGACAGGAAGGCTTGGCCGAGATGATCGGTGGCTCGCGCCCTATGGTCAACAAGTTGCTGAGCGAGATGGTGCATGAGGGATTGATCGCTCGGCAGGGCCGGCGTTACATCCTGCGCCGGGGCGCGTTCGAGGCAGGTCCAGCGCTGTGATCGCTGCCTACCCTCGCTGTGAGTGAGTTACTGGCGCGCGAAGAGCGACTTCAGCAGGTTCAAAAAGTAACGCCACAAATTTGATGAAAAAACCCTGGCGGACGATGGTGCCGCTGGCCTCCACCTTAAGCTCGGCCAAATGAGCGAGCAGCGCTTCCTCACGATAAACGTTGAGCTTGCAGCCGAAACCGTCGCCGACTTCCGGCGCGATCACCCGCATCCGGTTCTCACCCAGCTTGAGCATTCCGGCCAGCACCGTTCGTAATCTATTTCGACCAGGTCCAAGGCGCCCCGCGCTTTGTAAGCATCGCTGGCGACCGCCACCACGACCGGCTCACCGGCATAACGGGCTTTGCCCGCGCGCCAGCGTCGGATTGAACGGAATATGTTCGGCCGGTGCGACACACGGCAGCGTGCCGGCCTTGTCCTTCACGTCCGCGCCGGTGAGCACGCAAACCACGCCGGGGACGCGGCGCGCGGCCTCAACGTCGATGGCATTTATTTTGGCGTGCGCGTGCGGACTGCGTAACAGCACGGCCGTGAGCATCCCGGGAAGACGGACGTCATCGACGTAGGTGGCAAGTCCGGAGATGAGACGCGGGTCTTCGCGCCGCTTTACCCGTTCGCCGACAAACTTTGGAATCACAGCCATGATCCGTTTCTCTCAGCGTTGAATACGTCATCGATCACCACGTCGTGCGGACTGGGAGAATTTCGGGGCGCTATTGGCGCATTTTTTCGGCCGCGTGACGCACGGCGTTGACGATGTGCTGATAACCGGTGCAACGGCAAAGATTGCCCCCGACGGCGTGACGGATTTCGCCCTCACTGGGATTCGCGTTACGGCTCAGCAGGTCCACCGCGGTCATGATCATACCGGGTGTGCACTAACCGCATTGGAGGCCGTGCTCTTCCCAGAAGCCGTCCTGTAGGGGATGGAATTTGCCATCCGCCGCCATTGCTTCGACGGTGGTGATTTTGGAACCGTCGGCCAGCGCTGCCAGCACCGTGCATGACTTCACGGCTTTACCGTTCAACAGGACTGTGCACGCACCGCACAGGGACCTTTCGCAACCCACATGAGTACCGGTCAGATTCGCTACGTCGCGAATGTAATGCACCAGCGGGAGTCGCGCTTCGACTTCGTCCTGGCGCGTTTCACCGTTGATCGTGAGACTGATGCGCATCGCCAACTCCCCCAATGAACAGGCGATTGCGGCGCCATGCGAGGTCGGTTGTCCAAATGACTCGCGGACTCGCCAGGCCGGCGCAACCGCGTCAAGATGGATAGCAAATCGCAGGCGTCTGGGCTAAGCGGGCGAACGCCGGCGTTTGCGGCGGGAGTAAGGATTAGCCGAGCGCGTCATCGCGGCGGCAGCAGTTTTGGCAATGCGTGGTTCTCGGCCGTGCCTGGTTCGCCTTGCCACGTCAGCAACAATGATTACCTTAAAACGAGAGACTTCAGATCAAGAACAACAATGAACGCCAATCGATTCACCGAAAAACTTCAGGAAGCGCTCGGCCGTGCACAAAATGCGGCCGCAAGCGCTCATCATCAGGCCATTGACGTCGAGCATTTAGCCGCCGCGTTGCTGGAAGACAGCGAGGGTATCGCCAGCTCGATTCTGAAACTGGCCGGCGTCGATATTGCCGCGACCAGCCGCAAGCTTGAAGACGAGTTGCGCAAGGTTCCGGCAGTCAGCGGAAGCGGCGTGGATGCCGCGCAGACGTACGCGACTCAGCGATTAAGCCGCGTGCTGGCACGCGCCGAACAGGAAGCCGGCAAGCTCAAGGACGAATACATCTCGGTCGAACATGTGCTCATCGCGATGCTGGACGAGCCCGGCGCGACCGCGCGAATTTTGCGCGAGGCTGGTCTTACGCACGACAAGCTGATGAACGTGCTTAAGAAGGTGCGCGGCAATCAGCGCGTTACCTCCGCTAATCCCGAGGCCACTTACCAGGCGCTGGAACGTTACGGCCGTGACCTGACCAAGCTTGCCGCCGCGGGCAAGGTCGACCCGGTCATTGGGCGCGACGAGGAAATTCGCCGTGTCATGCAGGTGCTGTCTCGCCGTACCAAAAATAATCCAGTGCTGATCGGCGAGCCTGGCGTGGGTAAGACCGCAATCGTCGAGGGCTTGGCGCAGCGAATCGTCGCTGGTGACGTGCCGGAAGGCTTAAAAGACCGCCGTATCGTGGCGCTCGACATGGGCGCCTTGGTGGCGGGGGCCAAGTTTCGCGGCGAATTCGAAGAGCGGCTCAAGGCGGTCCTGAAGGAAGTACAGGAAGCCGAGGGCGAAATTATCCTGTTTATCGACGAACTGCACACCGTGGTCGGAGCTGGCGCGGCCGAAGGCGCGATGGACGCCTCGAATCTGCTCAAGCCGATGTTGGCGCGCGGCGAACTGCATTGTATTGGCGCGACCACGATCGACGAATATCGCAAGCATATTGAGAAGGACGCTGCGCTGGAAAGGCGCTTCCAGCCGGTCATGGTCAAGGAACCGAGCGTCGAGGACACCATCTCAATCTTGCGGGGACTGAAGGAACGCTACGAAGTTCATCACGGCATCCGCATCAAGGATTCGGCCCTGGTGACTGCGGCGATGCTCTCGAAGCGCTATATCACCGACCGTTTCATGCCGGACAAGGCCATCGACCTCGTGGACGAAGCGGCGGCCAAGCTGCGCACGGAAAAGGAATCCATGCCGGTGGAGCTGGATGAAGCCAATCGGCGTGTGATGCAGCTTGAAATCGAGCGTGAGGCGCTCAAGCGGGAAACCGACGCGGCCTCAAAAGAGCGGCTGGAGAAGCTCGAAAAGGAGTTGGCCGAAGCGCAGGACCGTCGTGCCGCATTGCAGGCGCAATGGCAAAACGAAAAGAGCGGCATCGAAAAGTTATCCGGCCTGAAAAGCCAGATCGAGCAGACCCGCCATGAGATCGACAAGGCCAAGCGCGAGTACGACCTCAACAAGGTGGCCGAATTGCAATACGGCAAACTCGCTGGCCTCGAGAAGGAGCTTGCGGCGACCGAGAAAGCCGTTGATAAGGGCGCAACTACCAACCGCTTGATCAAAGAGGAAGTTGACGAGGAAGACATTGCGGAGGTGGTGGCGCGATGGACCGGCATTCCGGTGTCGCGGCTGATGGAAGGCGAGGTGCAAAAGCTCGCTCATCTCGAGGAGCATCTGCATAAACGCGTGATTGGGCAGGACGAAGCGGTTTCGGCTGTCGCCGACGCGGTCATCCGCGCTCGTGCCGGACTCAAGGATCCCAACCGTCCGATCGGCTCGTTCATCTTTCTAGGCCCGACCGGCGTGGGTAAGACCGAGCTGGCGCGCGCGTTGGCGGAATTCCTGTTTGACGACGAAGCCGCGATGGTGCGTATCGACATGTCGGAATACATGGAGAAGCACACCGTCTCACGGCTGGTGGGCGCGCCTCCGGGGTATGTCGGCTACGACGAGGGCGGGCAGCTTACGGAAGCGGTGCGCCGCCGTCCTTACTCAGTCATTCTGTTCGACGAAATCGAGAAGGCGCACGCCGACGTTTTCAATGTTCTGCTGCAATTGCTGGACGATGGGCGCCTGACCGACGGCCACGGCCGCACGGTCGATTTCAAGAACACCGTCGTCATCATGACGTCGAACATCGCAAGCCAGATCATCCTGTCCTTCAGGGGGCAGAACTATGATCAGATGAAGGAGCAATGTCTCGACGCGTTGCGCGAGCAATTCAGACCCGAGTTTCTCAATCGGGTGGACGAAATCGTCGTATTCCATACGCTCAGCAAGGAGCAACTGCGGACGATTGTCGATATCCAGCTCGAACGGCTGCGCAAACGGCTCGAAGAACGCAAGATCGAGCTTGAGCTTACCGACAAGGCACGCGACTACTTCGCCGAGCATGGCTACGACCCGGTTTACGGTGCGCGCCCCTTGCGGCGAATGATCCAGCGCGAACTGGAAACCGCACTTGGCCGCAAGCTGCTGCTGGGTGAGGTGCGCGATAACTCGCACGTGATCGTCAATGCGAACGCGCAAGGGCTGACCATCTCGACGCGCGCCGATAAAAGTGCCGCCGCCTGAATCCGCCGGCCCGCCTCCATCATAAGGCCGTCGCGGCTGAAAGAGCGTGAAGGCACAAAACTTCGCGCTCTTCTGTTATGCTTTAGAGACTTCCTCAGTAAAAGAACGGAATCCGGAATTCCTCGTTGCTGACATGGTTGTCATCCTTCACTACCTTCAGAATGACAACCTGTTCGGTGGGTCCAAAAAATTTACAGATAGTCATAGGCTTGAGCCCACCACGCATCATTATTCGATTGCTAACCCTGCCGGAGAGCGCTATTGAGCGAGTTATTGCGATCCGGCTATGGGCGCAAAGCGCATAAAAATTTCCCCGGGGAAATTTGCGGGAAATTTCGCTGACTGACGGAAATCGCAGCTAGTAAAACCGCGGGCGAAGCGAGCAGACGAGTCCGTGAGCCGCCTAAGAATGTGGTGGGGTTTCCGAGGCCCGACGCGGCTGGCGCGGAGGAGCTATCGATGATTACGCGTGAACGACAGCGCTGGCTGATCGCGATCAGCCTCTTCATCGCATTGTTCTTTCTCTGGGGCGGCGGTTATAACAC
>JBOHWM010000498.1:0-2094 GCA_050736555.1 Binataceae bacterium (SeqCode) | reverse complement strand
GAGCTGGGCAACCCACTGGAAGATCGTTATCCCGCCACCTGCGACGATGCACGTCCCGTCGCGCGAGCAATCCGCGTCGGTGCCGCACAACGTGGTGGAGCTGTTCGAACACGTCCCCTCCCACGGGTAGGTGTTGTCCCAGTTGTGGAGACCACCGCTGGCTTGGTCCTTCTTCTCCCACATGAGTTTGGTGTTCTCGTCCGTGATCGTACCGTCGCCATTGTCCCGGTATCTGAGCGGTGCTCCGGCCCTGATGGCACCGTCATCGCCCGCCACGTAGGAAGTCGTCTGCCCGGTGGCGGGGAACCTCTGTGGTTTGAAAAATGGTGGGCAACGGTTGGCAAATTGACCAAATAGACTCTCCCCCGAAACCTTGCCCGATTGGTCATCCTGAGCCCGCGCCGAACCCTTCGCGGACTGGGCATATACAGCCCACGCCCACAGTAATGTGCCACATAACGCCATCAGCGCCAGACTGCTTTTTCTCACAACGCCTGTCACTCTTTTGGTGTCAATGGTTCTCTTCTGGGCACTTTAACACACTCAGCGCCTCATGCTAAACCAATGAATTCTTTGGGCACACTGATTATGTGGTCTTGAGGCTCGTGGCGAATTCCGCCAGTTCAGTCAACGAGCGTGGCGCATGGCCGAGTTCGGGCGCGATAAGTACGCGGACGTTGGACGGTAGCGCCTGGCGTAGTGAATCAAATGCGATTGTCTCACGCCGCTTGAGCGCGGCGAAATCCTCCAGGTTTCGCATCAGCTTGCGCCGCAGCGCCGGGGGCAGTTCGGCATGCGCCAGGGTGGCTCCTTCGGGCAAGGGCGCCATTATGCGGTTGACCACCACCGCGCCTAGTTTCAGCCCGAGTTTTCCGAGCGCCTCGATGAAGCTATTGGCTTGCTCGACGCGTTCGGCCTGCGCGTTGGTAACCAACACGACCAGGCTGGAATCGGCGCGAATCAATTCCTGCGCGCGCGCTGCGCGGTCGGCGAAACCTTTGTACATGCCATCAAAATGGCCAACGAAGGCTTGCACGTCCTTCAACAGGCGCAGCCCGGTCAAGCGATCAAAGGCGGCAAGCACCGCGCGCGCCGCCAGATCGAATACCGCCAGCGGACCGCGCATCAACTCGCGCGAGTTCCCTAATAATGTGATCGCGCGCGAGTCGAGCAGGTTGAGCATGCGATGCGGAGCGTCGAGGAAATCGATCGCATCGCGTGCGGGTGGCGTGTCGAGCACAATCAATCCTGCCGGGCGATCCAGATGAAGTTGGAGCAGCCGCTCCATCGCCATATAGTCACCCACACCGGCCAGTGCATTCGAAATATTGTGGTAGATACGATCGGACAAGATTGCATCGCGCGCGGCGGGTGAGGACGCATATTGCGCGACCAGTTCGTCGAAGGTGCGCTTTGGGTCAAGCTTGAGCGCGCGCAATTTGCCGCCACGCCGGGCGCCGAGTCCGGTCAAAGGAACCGTCTGCGGCGCCGAGCGGTCATCTGCCAGCCCCAGCGCATCCAGCAGGCGCGGCGCCGGATCCACCGTCATCACGTCCACGCTTCGTCCTGAAAGCGCCGCG
This sequence comes from Binataceae bacterium (SeqCode), assembly GCA_050736555.1. GTDB lineage: Bacteria > Desulfobacterota > Binatia > Binatales > Binataceae > JBOHWJ01. The sequence goes on along the minus strand of JBOHWM010000498.1, from coordinate 514 downwards.
CGCAAGGCCAGCGCCGCGCTCAAGGTGGTTTTCCCAACCCCGCCGGGACCCAGGCAGATGGCCAGGCGATGCGCTTCCAGCGTAAGCGGCTCCACTTTCATAACCTTTCGAGCGCGTCCGCAAGTACGAGGCTCAGCCGGTCAAGCTGCGCCGGGCCAAGCACGGTTTCGAACAGCATCGGGAGCTCAATCATCGGCATCTTCGCGCGCCGGAGGTCGCGCCGCGCAAATGCGGCCGCTTCCGCCATCGCGCGCCTGCGAGCGGCGATCTCAGCCAGCGGACCGGCCGCTTTGAGCGACGCGATTTCCGCTTCGCTGAACACGCCCGTCGTAACACCATTGAGGACCGTGGCGAGACATTCAATACCGAGCTTGTCACGCAAGGTCCGCGCCGCCTGCAGCGTCTCGCGTACCGCGAGTTCTTCGGGAGAGACGGTCAGCACAACCGCGAAAAGATTGGAATCGGTTAGAAATTTACCGACCTGCACGGCGAGCCGGTTCAAGGTGCCGAGCGG
>JBOHWM010000497.1:0-6433 GCA_050736555.1 Binataceae bacterium (SeqCode) | reverse complement strand
GCTTAAGGAACGCGACGCGGCCGATGTCGCGGTCTTCGGCGGCGGCATCATTCCCGACGAGGATGCGAAAAAACTACGCGATCTCGGCGTGCGAGAAGTGTTCACCCCCGGCGCGTCGACCGAAGATATCGTCAAATGGGTCAACGATAACGTCAAGCCGCGTGACTGATGGCATGGTCGCAAACCAATGAATTTCGAGTTGAACGACGAACAGCGGCAGATTCGCCAGACCCTGGCTGACTTTGCCGAACGCGAAATCAAGCCGCACGCGTCGCGCTGGGATAAGGAGAGTATTTTCCCGCGTGAGGTGATTTCGAAGCTGGGCGAACTCGGCTTTCTCAGCGTCGCTTTCCCCGAACAATATGGCGGCGGCGGCGCCGACACGCTGTCGCAGGCGATCGTGGTGGAAGGACTGGCGCGTTACGATGCCGGTCTCGCGCTGTCGTGCGCCGCTCACATGTCGTTGGCGAGCGGCCATATCGCGAATTTCGCTTCATCAGAGCAATGCTCCTCCTATTTGCCTGCGATGATCGCGGCACGCAATCTCGGCGCGTGGTGCCTGACCGAACCCGGTTCCGGCTCCGATGCCGCCGCGATGAGGACGAGTGCGGTCCGCGTGGGCGATCAGTATCGGATAAATGGCGCCAAAATGTTCATCACCAACGGCAGTGCCGCCGGCGTGTATGTCGTGATGGCGATTACGGACGCGGAAGCGGGACGGTCTGGCGTATCGGCTTTTATTGTCGAGCGCGGCACGGCGGGGCTTGGCAATGGCCGCAAGATAGAAAAATTGGGGCTGCATTCGTCCGATACCGCAGAAGTGATCTTCGATAATGTGACGGTCCCGCTGAGCAACCTTATAGGTGAGCTCGGAATGGGCTATCAGCAAACGCTCAAGGTTCTCGACGGCGGTCGCATCGGGATAGCCGGCTGGGCGATTGGGATGGCACGCGGAGCGATGGAAGACGCCGCGGCGTATGCGAAAGAACGCAAGCAATTCGGCAAACCGATTAGCGAGTTTCAGGCGATTCAGTGGATGCTCGCGGACATGGCAACCCGTATCGAGGCGTCGTGGGTGTTAACCTGCCGCGCGGCCGCGCTCAAAGACCATGGCGTCGCGTATACGCGCGAGGCTTCGATGGCGAAGTTGTTCGCGTCCGAAACCGCGATGTGGGCCACCACCAAGGCGGGGCAGATTCACGGCGGCTACGGCTACGTTACGGATTTTCCCGTCGAGCGCTATATGCGCGACGCGAAGCTTTCCGAGATCGGTGAAGGCACCAGCGAGGTGCAACGGATGGTTATCGCGAAGTCGTTGTTGCGCGACGGCTATACACCGGCTTGAGGACGCCCGGAGAGGAAATCGGGCGGGCAATAGCCAATGGATTAAATCTCACTTGATATACGTTTATATATATCTCGCGCGTATATTTTTCGTCATCGTCTTCTGCGTCGTACTCATCGTTGCGCTAAGCGCACTATACGCCGAAGGCTTGAAACCGTTGGTGCGTAAGGTGCGCTTTCGGTGGCGTATCTCAAGGCTTTCCCGTCACGGCGCATTAACACCCGAGCGCTTGCGCGAAGCGGCCAAGCGCTTCCGTATCGACGAATCGAAACTGCCCAAATACGGCAAGCTGCTCAATACTTACCGCAACGCCTAGTATCGTGTTCCGTAACTATTCTTACGCTCTCAACAGCTATCCTGAGAGTTCGTGAATTTTTTGGAGCCATGGAACAAGTCGCCATCCTGAACGAATGAAGGATGTCGCGGCCGCCATGTTTGCGGCCGTGATGCTTTCGACTTTCACGAATCCGGGCCAATCGCGCGGTGATAGAACGCCGCGCGAGGTCCTTCGACACGGCTCGCGCTGTTCGCCGGCTCAGGATGACGGCGGGTGGAAGCGCAAATTATTTGCGGGACACCGCACTAGCTAGCTGGCCGTTGGCGAATCAGAACCTGCACCCCTTCTCTTTTCCCCGCAAAAGAGGAGAGGGAGAGAAGATTGACGAAAGAGGCCATGCCTAACGCAACTCGCAGACTCGCCTGCTCGACTTCACTTCGTTCCGCCTAGTTCTCACCGCACAGCATCATCATCGCAATGTCGATTTCGAAAACCTGCGGGCCATCGCTCTTATCTGATCGAACGTCGGATTTCATTCGCTCGATACCGGCAGCGTATTGCTCATCGGTCAGCAGCGCCATTTGGGAGCATCCGTCGCGCCGCAGTTCAGGATCATCGAACACCGCCGCTCCGATTCGGCGATGAGCGAAGCGGCATGCGATGGTGCATTCGACGCGTTTGAATCCAGCTCGCAACATCGCGTCGGCGATTTGTCCGGAAGAAGGATAGCGAGCTAAATCCGTTGGCCTGACTTCGGGGAAGTAGTCGTAAACGCACCATTTATCGCGGCCATGATGCGGGTCCATGCCGAGCGTGACGAGCGCTCCGCGCGGCCGCAGTGCGCGCCTGGCTTCGGCGATGAATGGTTCGATTTGTCCAAAATGATGAATCGCGTTGAGCGCAAAAACCAGATCGAAGCTGGCCGGAGCGAAGGGCAGGGCCGCCGCCGTCGCGTGCACCACTTTGCAATTCGCGCCACGTTCGCGCGCCTGGCGCAGCATCCCAAACGAAGCATCAACGCCGTAAATATGTGGCGCCAGGCCTGCCAACGCGGTCAGCCAATATCCAGTATCGCATCCCGCCTCGAGAATGGATTCAGGTTTGTGTGCCGAGACCCACGCGCGCAACGCCTTGGACAGCTCGTCGTAAAGGCCATGCGCGTACCGGGCATCGTAGTTCGGCGCGATTTGATCGTAGTTGGTGCGGGCCGGCACGCGGAACCTCCGTTGAGGTTTTTTGGATTTACGTCACGAGCAGATCGTTGCGAATCGCGCCGATTTCTTCTCGCTTAAGGCCGATAGCGTCGCGCATGAAATCTTCGATCCCGCCTGATTCATCGATCAGGGCAAAGATCGGTTGCAACTGCCGTTCGGTCAATAGCATCCGCGGGAACGTCGCGTTGCTGGCAAGGAAATCCGCCTGGATTTCCTCACGGCTCACGCCCAACATTTCGAGCAGCATCGCGGCGCCGACGCCCGTGCGGTCGCGACCGGCCGAGCAATGGAACAGCAGAGGATAAACGTCCCGCTTGGCCAGTAGCTTGAAAAAGGAGCGCCAATCGTCGCGGAATTCGGTCAAGATGACCAGGTGTTCATGTCCGGGCCGGCTTTCGATTTTGTGGAAGCCGTCCTCGCGGAACCATGGATCACCAATCGGGATATGCTCCCATCGGACGCCCGGCGTCAGGAAGTCTGAACCCGGCGGTCCGAGATAGCGCACCTCGAGACGGCTTTGCAAAGTCACTAGCGTGTGAAGCTTGACCGATCGCAGCGGGCTTCCTTCGGGTACCTCGGCCAGATGAGCGGACCGATAAACCATTTCGCGGCGCACATGGCGGCCTTCGCTCACCGGATGGCCACCCAAATCGCGAAAGTTGCGGCCTCCGATTTTTCTCAGCAGTTCGAAATCAACGACTACCCGCGGCGCCGTCGCAATCTTTTCCTTGGCTTCGTTATCGTCAGGCAAGAACTTTAACCACCGCTGCTTTACGCCACGCGGCTACGAGTCGCGTGCACGTTCCTTATAAGCTTAGTTTAGCCGCCATCCGCGTTTGGCGAAACCCTCAGGAAATAGGCGTCGCCACTGTTACGATGCGGCGCGGCGACGAGGTTCTTCAGTGGAAGAGAGCGCGGCTGGTTCACTCGCGACCGCAACCCGCGGCTGCCATGCACGTCCGATCCATTGCTGGAAGGAATCCATGTAGGTGTAGACGACTGGCGTAATGTAAAGCGTCAGCAATTGCGAAAAAAGAAGCCCTCCCACCACGGCGACGCCCAGCGGCCGCCGCGCCTCAGCACCCGCACCAATCCCGAGCGCGATCGGCATCACGCCCATTAACGCCGCCATTGTCGTCATCATGATTGGTCGAAAACGAATGATGCTGCCCTCGTAGATGGCTTCGGCCGCCGATTTATTTTCGGTGCGCTGCGCGTCGAGAGCGAAATCGATCATCATGATGGCGTTTTTCTTGACCAGGCCGACCAGCATGATGACGCCGACGAACGACAGCAGGTTCAGCTCCATGTGAAAAATCATCAGGGTCAGCAAGGCGCCGAAGCCCGCCGCCGGCAAGCCTGACAGGATCGTTATCGGATGTATGAAGCTTTCATAGAGGATGCCGAGCACCAGGTAGATCACCAGGACCGCCAGAATCAGCAACATGCCGAGATTACCCACCGATGACTCGAAGGCCTGAGCCTGGCCCGAAAACGCCGCCGTGACACTGGCGGGCAGAGTATTGTCGGCGACGGTTTTAACTTCGCTGAGCGCTTTGCCTAAAGACACTCCGGGCGTGACATCGAACGATATCGTGACCGAAGGCAACTGTCCGGAATGGTTGATGGAAAGCGGGCCGAGCGAACGCGTCACATGAGCGATCGTGTCCAGTGGTACGAGCGCCCCGCCCGAGGAGCGCACGTAGAGCATACGCAACGTGTCGGGGTCATCCTGATATTGCGGCTCCAGTTCCATTTCGACCCAGAATTCGTCGTTGGGCGCATAGATCGTTGAAATCTGCCGTGAGCTGTATGCGTCGGCCAGGGCGTTTTCGACCGCTTGCGCCGAGACGCCGAGCGCATGCGCCTTATTGCGATCGATTTCAACGTTAACTTGAGGGTCTTTGACCTCCAGATCGCTGGTGACGCCGCGCAAATCATGCATCGCCAGCATCTTCCGCTCGAGTATCGGCGCGTACTTGAACAATTCGTCCGTATTTGGGCTCTGCAAGGTCATCTGATACTGGCTTTCAGTAAAGCGTGCCCCAATCTGGATCGGCGGCGGATTTTGCAGAAAGACCAGCAGCCCCGGAATATTCGAAAACTCTCCGCGCCATTTATTCATGAGCTGATCGACGCTGAGCTTGCGTTGCGGGAAGGGCTTGAGGGCACAAAAAACGATGCCCGAATTAAGCGTACCGTTTGGTCCCGCCGCGCCGACGCTCGAAAAATAGGTCTTGACGTTCGGGTCGTTAGCAAGCATCCGATTCAGCACCATCTGATGCTTGACCATCGAGTCGAACGAAATTCCCTGGGCCGCCCTGGTGAACATGACGAGCTGCCCGGTGTCTTCCTGGGGCAGAAACCCCTTGGGAATGATGTAAAAGCCGTAGAACGTGCCGACCACCAGGATCAGCAACACCATCATGGTGGCGCGCCGATGTCGCATCACCCACGCTAGGCTCGTACGGTAGGCGTCAATGAGCTGGTCGAACCAATGCTCGGTCAGATTGTAGAGACGAGTGTGCCCTTCGCTTCGCGGCGGCCGCAGGAACAAGCTGCACAGCATTGGCGTGAGCGTGAGTGAGACGAAGCCCGAGGCCAGGATGGCGGCGGCGATGGTGACCGCGAATTCATGTAATAAGCGGCCGAGAATGCCACCCAGGAACAGCACCGGGATAAAGACCGCCGTTAGTGAAAAGGTCATCGACAAGATGGTGAAGGCAATTTCTCTCGAACCGTCGAGGGCGGCCTCAAGTACGCCCTTGCCCATTTCCATGTGACGCACGATATTTTCGAGCATCACGATGGCGTCATCGACAACGAAACCGACCGATAGTGTCAATGCCAGCAAAGAAAGGTTGTCGAGGCTGTAGCCAACCGCCCACATCACGGCGAACGTGCCGATAATCGCCATCGGCAGCGCGAGGCTGGGAATGATGGTCGCGGAGACGTTGCGCAGGAAGATGAAGATAACCATCACGACCAGGAAGACCGTCAGCAGCAGCGTGAACTGGACATCGTTGACGGACTCGCGAATCGTGGCCGAACGATCGTAGAGCACCGTCATATGAATCGCGGCGGGCAACTCGGCACGGAAGACCGGCAGGATTTTGCGGATATTGTCGACTACTTCAACGGTGTTGGTGCCGGGCTGCCGCTGAATCGCCAGCACCACCGCGCGTTCGCCGCGTACCCAGCCCTCCAGCTTGTCGTTCTGGACGCTGTCGAGCACGCGGCCGAGCTGATCCAGCCGAACCGGCGCGCCATTCTTGTAGGCGACGATCAGCGGCCGGTAGGCCGCCGCGTCGGTTAGCTGACCGTTGGCCTGAACGGTAAACGCGCGGTTTTCTCCATACAGAACGCCGATTGGCAAATCGACGTTGGCGTCCGCGACCGCTTGCGCGACCTGGTCGATGCCGATGCCGCGGGTGGCCAGCTCTTGCGGGTCCAGTTGAATCCGTACCGCATATTTTTGCGAGCCATAGACCTGAACTTGCGCGACCCCGCTGATCATCGAGATGCGCTGGCCGAGATAGGTCTCGGCGTATTCATCGACGGTCGACAACGGCAAGGTTTTTGAACTCAGCCCCAGGT
>JBOHWM010000496.1:0-2062 GCA_050736555.1 Binataceae bacterium (SeqCode) | reverse complement strand
CGGCAAGATAACCGGGCGCTCAGGCGGACGGCGTCTTAAGCCGGATATGGGAGCGCCACTATGCCAAGGATCGCCTGTCTGGCCGTGGCCGATTTTGCCGTCGCCGCAAGCGCGCGCGCCCATCCGGAATTGTGCGAGCGTCCCTTTGCCCTGCTGCGCGCATCGTCACGTCTATCCGGTGCCACTTATCAACCGCATAGCGAACTCGCCCACGTATCAGCGCTGGCAAAAGCGGCAGGCGTGCGTTCTACGATGACAGTGGCGCAGGCGCGCGCGCTCCTTCCCGCACTCATCGTCACGCATTCATCCTCCGCGGCTGAACGCGCCGCCGCCGACGCCTTGTGCGATGTGGCCGAATCGCTTTCGCCGTTAATTGAGGCAGGCGAGGCGGGATGTGTATGGCTTGATCTGACTGGAACTGAGCGTTTTTTTCATCATTCGAGGCGCACCAATCACGATTCATCCGTTTCGAATGTTGAAGACGAAATCGCGGCCGAACTCGTCGCGCGCGCGCGCCAAATTGGCTTGGAGGCGGCGGTGGGAATCGCGGCCGGCAAGGAAATCGCGCATATGGCCGCCCGATGCGGCGGAATCCGAGTGGTCGCGCCAGGGCGGGAACGCGAATTTCTCAACTGGATGCCGCTCGACCTGCTTGGATTGGAAGATGACAGCGATACTCGCGGACTTGAGCTTACCCTGGCTCGCCTGGGTATCCGGCGGTTGGGAGACGTGGCGCGCCTCGACGCCCGCGCGGCCGGCAATCGCCTTGGTCTCCGCGGCGCCAAACTTATCCGGCTCGCACGCGGGGAAAGCTCGCCATTGATCCCGCGCCGCCTCGCGGAAAACTTCACTGAAGCGGTGGAACTTGAATATGGCGTTGAAAATCTCGAAGCGCTCGCCTTCGTGATGCGTGCGATGCTGGCGCGCTTGACCGAGCGGCTGGCATTACGCGGGCTTAGGGCGGGCGACCTGATCGTTGCGCTTGGGCTGGTTGGCCATCATCAAGACCATCGCCGTATCGTGGTCGCTACGCCCACTAACGAAGTGCGCTCGTTGCTGGCGCTGCTCACTTTGAAGCTTGAAACCACACCGCCCGAGGCGGCGGTTGAAAGCGTGCGGCTGACGGTTGAGCCACGCACGCCGCGCCCGGCACAGAGTGACATGTTTCTGCCGCCTTCGCCCGCTCCCGATCGGCTGGAAACGGCGGTTGCCCGGATAGTCGCATTATACGGTCCGGAACGGGTTGGGATGTTTACCGCCGCCAATTCATGGCGACCCGAAGCGATCCGCCACGAACGCTTCGATCCGCCCGCCGTAAGTTCAGGTAATCACGTGATTCATTCAAACGGCGGCGTCAGCCGGATGGTGATACGGGCGATAAGGCCGCCCGAAGAACTCGAAATAATGTGCGCGCGCCAAATTCCGGAATTCGTTCGCGGCAAAACTATCTGCGCGCGGGTGATTAACGCTGCCGGCCCATGGCGTCGCCAGGGCGAATGGTGGGCGCTCCCGGCTAACCAAGACGCCGCCGATGACGCAAAGCGGGAATGGGGCGCGGCGCCGACCGCTTATGCACGCGATTATTATGAATTGGCGTTGGCCGATGGCGGCGTTTATCGCGTGTATTGTGATTTGCATTCGGGACGATGGTTCACCGATGGCATCTACGACTAACCGACTTGGATAGCTTCGCACTCCCCTTCCGCGCCCTGGCCACTTATCAACGATTAACATTCACCCGCCTTCCAACCCGTGTATCGGCTCCCGAGGATGCGCTTTCACCATGAGCTATGATAAGAAACCGGCGGGCAAAGGAGCCGGACATCATGGCTGTGGATATCGAAGGAACTTGCGAGCCACGTTTCGAGCACGTGCAAGTGGCGTTCGCTGAGAATTTCGCAACTCGGCGTGAGTATGGCGCCGCGGTCTCCGTGACGCTTGATGGCGAGACCGTCGTCGACCTGTGGGGCGGACACGCGGACCACGAGCGCACGCGTCCATGGACGCGCGACACCTTGGTCAATGTCTTTTCGACCACCAAAGGGCTGACCGCGATGTGCGC
>JBOHWM010000495.1:0-14270 GCA_050736555.1 Binataceae bacterium (SeqCode) | reverse complement strand
TGGAGCGAAGCGGAACGAGCAGGAAGCCTGCGAGGCGCGTACTAAAGTCAGTAAGGAAAAACCTCAGAACAAAGGGACAGAATCCGGGATTCCTCACTGCACTCGGAATGACAACACGAGAGGCTATTCAGAGGTTTCCTGGCGAAGAACTCCAAAGGAAACCCTTGTTTAGCGCATGGCATTTGCCCGAAAAGCCCGAAGCTGTTGATGGAATCTTCGTCAGTGGGTTGTCTTGAAACAGTGCGAATGCGTGCGAAAATGTCGGAAGGCGCTAACGGAACATCCCGAGAGACTGATCCACTTTACGTATGCGCCGCAACAAGGCAGCCTAATTAGCATCAATTAAACCGGATCACGGTCCGCAAAGGGAATATCATTTAGCGCGCATGCGGCTGCCAGACATTATCAAATGAGGATTTTCAGCGAAGTCGAGAACGACGCGCGCAGCGACCCGCGCATAGCGGACGAGCTTGCGCGCATAAAACAAAATCTAGCGGGCGTAAAAACGATCATCGCCTTCGCCAGCGCCAAAGGCGGCGTGGGTAAAAGCGCGGTCACGGTCAATGTCGCGGCGGCCCTGGCGCTCGGCGGCCGCAAAGTTGGCATCCTTGACGCTGACCTCAACTGTCCCAGTGTGTTGGCGATGCTGGGTATGAAGCGGCCGCCGAAAAGCCTGCTGGGTGGCGAGGGTCTGGAGCCCTGGTCCGGTCCCTTGGGCTTGCGCATAGCGGGCAGCGGCATGATCGTTGAAGGTGCCTCTCCGCCGATAAGCTTCGTCGAAGCCGAAGAGTCGGCGGCGCCATCCAATGGCAAAAAGACGGTCGAGTTGGATTACGCCCAAGCTCTCCGGCTGCTTCTCGGACAAACGCGTTTCGGCGCTCTCGATCTTTTGCTGATCGATCTCGCGCCCGGCCTCGACCGCCTGCATCAGGTCGCTGGACTGGTGACACTTTCCGGCATCGTACTGATTAGCCAGCCATCCGAGCTCGCCGTGCGCGCGCTCAGAAATGCGGTCGAACTCGCCGCCGAGATTCATTCCTCAGTGCTGGGAATTGTCGAAAACATGGCCGGCTTCAGTTGCGGTGGGTGCCATTCCGTGCGGCCACTGCTGCCGCATGGAGATATGGCTCACCTCGCACGCGAGTCCGGTCTTCCGGTTCTCGGACGGTTGCCATTCGATACGCGGTTCGCCGAAGCATGCGATAGCGGCGCGTTATTCGTGCGCGACTATGCTGACAGTCCGCTGGCTAAACAGTTAGGCGAAATCGCGCGCGCACTCGACTCAGTTTCTCACAGCCCGGCAAGTTGAATCATTCCAGCTCCACGATGGATTAACGCCGCTATTCGATTTCGTCACCGTCTTCGAACATTTCATCGCCAAGCGGAGTGGCAGGCCGCGAATACTCGAACATTCCCACGCCCGTCAACTCGCCGATACGGAAACGCGCAAAACCCAGCGAAGTATGCACCCGATCATCATCGGGACCGGGCCTTGACAACGTCATGAAAGTCTCACAACATCCGGTGAGCGGCTTCTGAACACCAGGACTTATCTCAATCAGGGCTTCGATATTGTTGGGCGGTCGCTCCGGACAGCACGTCTCCAGAATGATTTGTCCGAGACCGCAGGCATGCCATGCGCCGCCGTATAGCAGCCAGGCACCGCGCTGATGCTCGCGTCCGTCTGGTGACGTCATGCGCGCTTCAAGCGCCAACGGCTCGCCGCCGTCCGGCCGCTCCAGGTACGCCCACAACATCCGTCTCGTCTCGAACCGCTGCGGACCCAGACCACTGAACGACACGCCGACACGCGCGCATGCGTCGATATTACGTACACAGCCGCCGAGCGTAACCGATCCGCGCAAACGCCCGTATGCCGCGCGAGCCGGATTCATGCGGCCATCCTCATCCGGACGATAGAGCCGTCTCACCATCCGTTCGATATCTTCGAAATCGCCGAATTCGGGCGTCGCCAGGCTCAATGCGAAACCTGCGGAAATCTCCATCGTGCCGTCGAGTGAACCGGACGCAAGCGCGCGCTCGACGCTTAAATAGGCACTGCCGTCATTGACAACCACGGCGGGACCGCGAAACCGCAAGGTTCCACTGCGCCCGAGATGAAAGCGCAGCGGTCCCAGCGCAATCGTGCCGTGATTCGAACGCGCTTTGCCTTCAGCAGTGAACAGAGCCACCCGGCAGCCGTCGTACAGCAGCATGATACGTCCACCGGCGGCTTTGGCTCCGAAATCAAAACTCACCATCCCGCCCACTCGCGCGGCGGCATCATAGAATTCAACGCCGACCCGCACCGGATGGCTCATGGCGGGCTGCGCGTTAGATCCGGCCGCGCGCGGCAAAGGCTGACGCACGATAGCCGGCATTACGGACAACGCCGAGTGATCAGCCTGCGCCGTGCGGTTGACGGAAAACACGGCGGAAATCGAATCGAGCGCCCGCGCACGAAGAGTTCCGGGTAAGCGCAACGCCACTGACAATTCCAGTTGCAGCGCCTCGATATGCCCACGTTCCGCCAATTCCGCCAACTTTCGTAACGCCCCAATCGGACTGCGGTGGTGCCGCGAGGTGAAGACCTGCAGCAGGTTTTGCACCCCACCGCCAGGATAGCGCAGGCCATAGCTAGGAATGATTCCGTCCTTGCGCAGCAAAGCGGCCAGTTCCGCCACCGGCCCTTGAATAAAAGCGTCGCTGGCCGAGACATGCGCGCCTGCCGGCGGAACGAGCCTACCATTTGATTCCCGCAATCCCAGGCCCAGATCGATGCGCGGTTCGATGATGTTCCATCCGTGGACCAGCAGCACTGTCACTCGACTCGCGCATGTGACAGCGGATTCAAGCCGCTCGGCGATCATCGCCAGCATCCAGGGCGCGCCGGAAGTGAGTTGCGGCACGCGATTACAGTCGAGCTGGTTGCGGTCCATGCCGGTATTGATTAGCGCGCTGGCATCCAGTCGTCGCGCCAGTTCGCGCGTGATCGCGGCAGTTTCGAGGTCGTTGACCTTGGGATGAAGTTTCGCGAACGCGGCGGGGCCGGCACGCCCGCCATGCGGTGCGATCAGCACAATCGGCGCGTTACCGTCAATAATTTCGAGCCATTGTGCGACACGTGAAGGTCCGGCGCTCTGAGACTTCGCATCCATTCGCTTCACGACACCGGCCGCGCGCCCATAATAGACGATCGCACGTGCAGGACAAATGAAGTAATCAGATAGTAGGCAATAAAGGCGAGCGAGACGTACAGCATCACCGGATGGTGTTTGGGCAGCATCGGGATCATCGCGATCGTGACCGCCGCCCAGATTACTCCGAACGCAATCGTCAGCGCGCGCAAGCTGCGGGTACGGTTGGGATATATATATTTGATCGGGACGAACACCATCACGGCAAACACCGCCACGATGATCTGATTAGCCAACACCGGCAACGCTAAATAAAAAAGATAGAAGGCGACCAGGTTCCAATACGAGGGAAAGCCAAGAAAATAATGGTCATCGGTTTTCGCGTCGACCCGGCAAAACCCGTACGCGCTTGCCAGCATGACGAATGACGCCAGTGCGAGTCCGCCCACTCCGGGTGGCAGCAGCCTCGCGCGCAGCATCAAGAAGGCCGGCGCCAGAACGTAGTTGACGTAATCGACAATGTTGTCCAGCAGAGCACCGTCAATGACCGGAATCCGCTGCCGAATCCGCACCGCCCGAGCCATCGGGCCGTCGCTCGAATCAATAAAAACCGCCGCCGCCATCACCAAAAAGGCGGCACGAAAATCGTCCTGCGCAGTGAAGTAGACCGTGAGCAGGCCCGCGATCGCCCCCAGCGCGGTATAAAGATGTACAGCCCAGGCGCAGACGAGCAGCAGCCTCTCCCTGCGCGTCCGGCCGCCCCCCTTCTCTTCAACCGTTGGGTTCGGGTTTGAAGTCGCGCGGCCCAAAATAGCCCTCGAGCACCGTCATGAACGGGCCGCAAGCTCGCCGCTGTTTAACATGGGCCATCGCCTCGTTGAGCGACATTCCGCAATAGGCACGCATGTAGGCGATAGCGAGTGTCGGCGCCCGATTCAGACCGGCATTGCAATGCACGTAGACCCGTTCGCCCGCCTGTATCAGCGCGGCAAGGTCAGCGAGTGCCGCGGACAGGCGGCCGGCCATATCGTCCGCACTGCCGTCCTGAATCGGCGTGCGCACCAGTTTTATCCCGTTCTGATCGCAGGTTCGTCTGAGCGCTTCGATATCGAGTCCGTTGATGCGCAGGTCGACGTCGTCTTGCAGATTCTGGATCGCACTAACGCGGTATTCGCGCTTAAGCCATGCGATATCGTTGAGGCGAAGATATTCGCCGATTAGCAGGCTCTCACAAATTTCCGTTACCGACGGGCGCGCATCGCCACGCGTCGGACGTGCTTCATTATTGGAATTGCGGGTCCACCAGTCCATGGCTAGCAAGTTAAACCGGAAAACCGGCGCCGCGCCAAGCTCCCATGGGATGCGCATCGGAGGCGTTTATTGAGGATGTGTCCATTAATTCGAAATTATATGATTTTGCCGCATCATCGTAGCGGTGCTCGCGGCCGGACTGAATTGAACGGCGTGCGACGGAACATGCCTCACCAGCCCAACGATGAGTTGGAGGAGCCCGCGCAGGTGTTGGGACTGCCGGCGGACTGCCATTCGAACAGCCAAATCGAGCCCAGCACTGACGCCGCGCGTGCGACCTGCTCCGCCATCAGTCCGCCCTCCCGCTCGAGCAAGGCCCGATTATAAGCACGTTTTGAATAGCCGTACTCGAGGCGGACCGTGCGATCCGCTTGCAGCACCCGCGGAATCAACATGTGCGCATCCTTGATTTCCTCAATGACCGGCGGCCATACCGAGGTGATGGGTTGAATCACAATCGCAGCGCGCGCCGACGGCGTGATCGCGCGGTTAGCGCGGTCAGTTGCATATTCAAACCGGCTATGGACACCACGATCACCGGCATAGCCGTCGTAATAACGCGTGGTATGGAGCGGCTGACTGGCATCACCGACATAATGGCTGACGTAACCGGATAAGGTGAGAACTTCGCTACAATCGCCAGCGCGCCAGGCCTGATTCAGCTCACCTGCGACTTTTTCGATATGCCAGGGCAGCGTGCCCGATTTTCTCAGGGTGCGAGCGCCGAACTCACGCCGCATCACCGCGATATTGGGGTTGAGTACGGCGAATGGGTCGTCGCCGAAATACTCCAGGTCAATATAATGATGGCGCGCTTCCGCCTGCCCGTATTCGCGCCGTAAGACCGTGTCCGGATAAGTCGAATAGCGTTGCAACGCGGTTGAATTGCGCGCGAGATAAGACTTTAGCGGGGAATCCGGCAGGGCGCCGGCCGCTAGCCGCGTGATCAGGCGATGGGTGCCAGAATCCCATGCCAACACGGGCGAAGCGCAAGACAGGCACAGGATAAACGCCAGGAACAACAGCGCGAAGCAAACGGTACATTTGGTTTCCAAACCACTCCATGCTTGCCGACCGGCGGCCCTGTTGGAACAGTTTATCGGCGCGTCACGCGGATTTATCCACAGCCATCGAAGCCGCTGCTTGCGTTCACCGTGGCCTCGGTTTAGGTTTTTTAAGAGGCGTAGCAGTCGATGGCGGTTAACAAGGCTATTTTAGTTGGCAATCTGGGCCGCGATCCCGAAGTGCGCTATCTTCCGTCGGGTCAGACGGTGGCGAACTTCACGCTCGCTACCAGTGACAGTTATACCGATCGCAGCGGTGCGCGCCAGGAACGCACCGACTGGCACAATATCGTGGTTTACGGCAAGCAAGCTGAGCTGTGCGGGCAATACCTCAAGAAGGGCCGCCAGGTTTATATCGAAGGGCGGATTTCCAACCGTCAGTACGAAGCCAAGGACGGCAGCGGCAAACGCTATCGCAGCGAGATCGTCGCGCAGCGGGTGCAGTTCTTGGGCGGACGCGCGGGTGCTGGTGCGGGCGCGGGCGGAATGGACGACCAGCCGGATTTCGCTGGCGAACCACCGCCGCCAATGGACGACGAAGACATTCCCTTCTAAACGCGGCATCCCATGCCGACGGCCGGAAGAGCGCTCGCGCGGCTCGCGACGACTGTTGCAAATGCGAGCCGCAAGACTTGCGACTAAGTCCCGTCGTTGCTTGAAGACGTCTTACGGAGCCTGGCAGCCGACATGCTTCGCCGCAGGATTGGAGGATGCGACGGCGGGCCGCCGTCAATCACAGCGGTGACATAATCTTCAAAGCCGCGACGGAATTCACCCAGCTCCACGCCCATCCATATGGTCGGGAATAGTTCCAGTTTCACTTTAGATTTTTGCAAGAGTGAGAGGGCGCCGGCGCGACGGCCGCGTTGAACCTGAAGCAACGCGGCAGCCGCCTGGATTAGGCCTTGGAGGAACAGCTTTTCGTCACCGCTGACACGCTTCCACGCCGCCTCCCAGACCTCGTGAGATTCAAAGAAGCGGCCCGCGTTGAATAACGCCAAACCCTCGGAAAAAAGTGCTCCAATCTCGTCGTTCACGACCCAATCAAGTTTCATAATTTCATCGCGCTTGACGATGAAGCCCAGCCGTTTCACTATGGCCGCAATCAGGGAGGTTTTCTATGAGCGAAGCCACCGCCAACAAGCTAATCGCGCTGACCGGCGCAACCTTCACGATGAAGGAATCGCAACTTATGATGGGCGGGCGCGAGATTGATATTGATATTCCGATTCCGTCGTTCCTGATTGAACATCCCAAGGGGCTGGTGCTCTTCGATACGGGGTGCAATCCCGAGGTTATCAATAATGCGGAAGCATACTGGGGGCGCGCCACCAAGTTCCTGCGCAATATCCGCTTCAATCGCGACCAGGTCGTGGATCAGCAGGTCAAGCTGCACGGTTACAAGCCGACCGACGTGAAGTTCGTCGTAGTTTCGCATCTCCATCTGGACCATTCGGGCGGTCTGGCGCTGTTTCCCAACGCACAGTTCCTCGTGATGGAGGGCGAGTTGCCATACGCTTACTGGCCAAAACGTCAGGCGCGCAACGCTTTTATTTTAAACGATTTGCTGCCGACGCGCGGCTTCGATTGGAAGGAGCTTCCTGGCGACACCGACATTTTTGGTGATGGCAGCCTCAAGATGTTGAAGACCGCGGGTCATACGCCAGGGGAATGTTCATTACAGGTGCGGCTTAAAAGTGGCGGCGTGATCCTGACCGGCGACACGATTCACGTCAGGCCACAACTTGAGACCCTTGCCGCGATGGATAGTGATTTCGATATTCCGCAGGCGAGCGCTTCAATCAAGCGGCTCAAGGAACTTCAGCAAAGCGGCGAGGCCAAACTGTGGATCAGCCACGCGCCGGAAGATTGGGAGGAATTTCCTCACGAAATGGAATAACTCGCGGATAGCGCGCACCCCCGTGTATAGCCTCAATTCGAGGCGACGCGTACTACCTGCGAACGGCGCGGAGCCGGTCCGGGCAAGCCGTCGTAGACCAGCGCCCGCCCGTCGGAATGAAAACCTATCGCCGCCATCAGTTCGACTCGTGACGAGGCGAGTGCTGATTCACCATCGACGGTTTCAAACACCAGTTTGCTTCGCAGCTTCATCAGGGCGGCAAGTGCGTTGCCGAAGCCCGCATGGTCGAGATCAAAACTGGTGAGCGCGCGACCGCTTAGACCAAGTACGACACGGCCGCCCCTGATTACGATCAGATTTGAAGCGTCACGCGAAATTCCGCAGGCGGGCAGCAGCGCGCCATAGGGGTTGGCCGGGTCGGCCGCACTGAGTGCGATCGGGGTGTCGGGCATGGCGCCGCGCATCGCACGCAGCATCGCGACCGCCTCAGGCAAAGCGTACTGCTCGCCTGAGAGCGATCGTACAAAATAGCCGCGACGAAGCGTGCCTGCGTATTCCATTCGCCGCAACACCATTAGTAGCTCACGCCAGGTTAAGGCCGAATTTTCCTGCGCCAACATTTCCCGCGCCACGATTCCATGACGTCGCAGCAAGGTGTGTGCGAATTCCTTCACCTCATCGGCAGGGTTCGCTTGCGCTGTGCCAGAATCAGCGGCCACACTCCTGATTGCTGACCAGCGGCCGGACAGACTCGATTTGAGCCGCGCTTGCACGGCCGCATCGTGTCGGCCATGGCCGTTATGCTCGCGCGCCCGTGTGATGGCGGCGGATTCCGACCAGAGCAGGCGAAGCGGCGCGAAGCTGTCGTTGGTCACCTTTCTCGCAACGACCAGCCGCCACAATGCGGCCAACGCATCGCGTTCGGACATATCCGCGACCTCAGCCAGTTGATCGAGAAATTGCGCGCCAGCGGCGGTCAACGCTTCGAGCACCGCCCTTTCCCGTTCGTCCAGAGCCAGGTCATCACCGTGAACCGCGACTTGGCGGCGCGGAACGAAGATTACAGACGATGGCAGTGAAGAAAGCGCGCCAGGCGATTCTTCTGTCGCGGGCGCGGCCATCCACACGATCTCGCCACTCATGCATAAAAGGTCGAGATATTCCGGACGGTAACTTGGAATGCGCGCGGGCAGGATGGCCTTTTCCCAGAAATCCGGCGCGAAAGCCAATCCAGAAAGCTGCTCAAGCACATCGCGTACCCCATCGCTCCCAACCGCCGGCTCGCTGAGCCGCTGCCAGTTTAGCCTGAAGGCGGCAAACTCGCGGTCGTCGCACGGTTCGACTTCGGCACGCAGACGGTTCAGGGTCTGGCGATGAATCCGCTCCAGTACGTAGCGATCGCCCCATTGCTCGGCCTGGTCCGGGTTTTCCGTGTCAGTTCGAAAATGGCCACGGAAGACAGTTCCTGCCGTTTCCAATCGAGCCAACCCTTGCCTGACTTCAATTTCCGACAATCCCAGCCGACTCACAATTTCGCCCACCGCCAGTGGAGCGGAAGTGGCCAACGTTCGGCGAACAATTTCGATCCGTGCCTCGCCAGGCGGCGGAGCGACGGTGGCGGATTTAGCCTCGCGATTATCCTCGAAATATCCTTCGGGATAAGCAGCCGCATAAATTTCCGAATCTTCCGCGGCAATGAGAGTTTCCAAAGACGAATTAGCCAACGCCTTGAAGATGCGGCCCTGAGCGGTCAGTTCGCCCAGAATCGTGGCGGCATCCCCGCTAACGTGCTCCGCCACCTCACTCATCCTGATTGAACCGTGAGCACGGACCATTTCGTAAAGCTCATCGGCGTTGCGCGCACGCGAGTTTGGAGCGCGGCCACATGCCTCGCCAGCGACTTGCTGAAGCGCCTCACTGGAAAGCATTGCCGCGACGCCCTCTTCGCGAAAGACATCCTCGGCCATCGACGGGTTCATTGCGACTGTGCGGCTGCGACGATTGGCGCGCTCGCCGTCGTCAAGAAACGAATAATCCCACGCCAGCAGCACGCGATGGGCGAAGACGGAAGGCGCAAGCGCGTCGACCAGCACGGTGCGCACCCTGCCCGCTTCGATTCCCTGCAACAACTTCAACAAACGTTTCAGATCGGTCGATTCCTCCAGGCATTCGCGAATCGTCTCGGCAACGATGAAGTGGTCGGGCACTTCGACTGTGGGCGGCCGATTCTCAAAACATGCGTTGCGTGCCGGGAACAGCGAGGTGATCAATTCCTGCGTGCGCAGCCGCTGGATCCACGCCGCGACCTTGCGCCCCTGCATCGAACGCATCACGCTCAACGCCCGTGTGGCGACGTGACGGAAGCGCACCTCGAACATCGGCGCATCGAGCAGCGCCTGTACCAATACCTCCCGGGCGTTGCGCGAATTGAGCATCGTCATCAGATGCTCCAGCGGGAAGCTATGACGTGAATTCAGCGCTAACAGGACCGCATCATCTATTGCGGAGGCTTGGATTTCGAAATCAAAGCTCTGGCAGAGACGCTTGCGCAGCGCGAGTCCAAGGCCTCGATTGAGACGGATTCCCAAGGGCGAATGAATTACGATCTGAGTGCCGCCGAGACCGTCGAAAAATCGTTCCACCACGAGCGTGCGTTCATCTGGTACCGCGCCCAACGCTTCGACGCCGCGCCGCACATACGCGACCGCTTGCAAAGCCGCATGTTCCTCCAAAGCACATTCGCGGATAAGCCATCGAGCGGCTGTCTTCGCACCGTCAGGACGCCGAAGAAGTGCGGCGATATGCCGCTTGATCGCGCACGCTTCCGCTGAGAGCGCCGGTGAACGGCCCGCCGCTTCGGCCTGCCAAAACGGCAATGACGGCGCCATTCCTGGCGCCGGTTCGACCAGCAAACGATTCTTCGATATCCCTAGGATGCGCCACGGCATCGAGCCGAGCGAAAAGATATCGCCGCGCGACGACTCCTGTGCGAAATCCTCCTCGACATCACCAATCCGGCGCTGTTCCGAATTGATCACCACGTCGAGATTGCCGCTTTCCGGAATGGTACCGCCTGAGGTTATTACCGCCAGCCGCGCCCCGCGTCGTGGCCGCACGCGACGAGCGACACGATCGTAAAAAATCTTGGGCGCGCTGCCCTGGATACGCTCGCGCCGCGCCGTCGCCATTTGTTCAAGCAGATGTTCCAGTTGCGCCGAAGTCAAAGTGGCGAAATTGAATGCCGACTTCAATATCGCGAACAACTCATCCACGCCGATATCTTCTTCTTCGGCCGCGATTGCGACTATCTGTTGCGCGACCACATCGGCACATCCCGACGGCATTTCGACCTCGTCGAGGCGCTTATTACGAATGGCATGGACCGCCGCCGCGCATTCGATCAGATCATCGAGCGTGAGCGCGAAGAAACGGCCCTTGGGAGTCTCACCAAGGCTGTGGCCCGAACGTCCGACTCTTTGCACCGAAGCGGCAATGGATTTGGGCGAATCGATCTGACAGACCAATTCGACCGCGCCGACATCAATACCGAGTTCGAGTGAAGCGGTTGCAACTATCGCTTTAAGTTCACCGCGCTTGAGGCGCTGTTCCGCCATCAGGCGTTCGGCGCGCGCGAGGCTGCCGTGATGCGCCATGACGGCGTCATTGCCCAGTCGTTTTTGCAGAGCCAGCGCGATCCGTTCCGCCCAGCGGCGACTCAGCGTGAATACCAACGTCGTGCGATGGGCGCGGACCAGGCTCGCCACCGCATCATACATCGCCTCCCAATGCGGATGAGTCGCGAGCGAGCCGAGTTCCGGGCCGGGTGCAAGCACCTCCAAATCGATCTGGCGCGCCTCGTCATCGGCGCGAACGATCCGCACTGGCCGTGGCATGCTGGAGATCACGGACGGTGAGTCGCCTGCGGGATTGCGCACGGCGTTTGCGGAATTCGGCTCCAGTAGATTGCCAGCCAGAAAATGCGCCAAGGTTTCGATCGGGTTTAACGTCGCGGAAAGGCCGATACGCGTGGGCCGGCTGCCGCCAGCCTGCCGCACCATCCGCTCCAGCCGTTCAAGCGTGAGGCTCAGATGTACGCCGCGCTTGTTGCCAGCCAAAGCGTGGAGTTCATCGACGATGACGTAGCGCACCGCTCGCAGTTTTTCGCGAAAGCGCGCCGAGGTCAGCAGGATGAACAACGATTCGGGCGTCGTAACCAAGATATGCGGTGATCGCCGGAGCATCCGCGCCCGTTCACTCACTGACGTATCGCCGGTACGCAGGCCCGCGCGAATTTGACCAATCACGGAGGATTCGTGCGCACGCCGCGGACGGCTTTTCTCCCCCCTTCCGGCAGTAGACTTCGCCAGGGTTTCGGCCGCAATCGCCTGTACGCCTTCTAGCGGCTCTTGAAGGTTCAGCCGAATATCGTTGGCTAATGCCTTGAGCGGTGAGACGTACAGGACCGAAACTTCATCGCGCAACTCGCCCGCGACGGACTCAACCACCAGGCGGTTGATCGCCCACATAAAAGCGGCCAGCGTCTTTCCACTACCGGTGGGAGCGCACAGCAGTACGTCGTAACCCGGAGCATTCTGGGACGCGCCGATTACCGGCCATCCCAGTTCCTGCACGCGCGAAGGCGACTTGAAGCGCCGTTCGAACCAGGTGCGGACCGCCGGATGAAATCCATCCAACAAGGCCATTGGACAGTTATAGCATTGCGATGGTGGCGCTCGCAGCGGAAGTCACAACGCAACAGTACTCACGAAGGCCGATGCTGAATGCCCGATTCGGTTCTCACTATCCGCCGCGCCTGCGCATGATCGTATTCACGTCGGTAGGATTTATGAGGTCCGGGACTGTCCAGCCATCAAGGTCGTATTCCGCCATGCATCGTTCGACGAATTGCTTCAGCTCGCCGGCGCACCCGCTGGCCCGCGCCATTGGCAAGTTTTCGAGCCGGACGCGAGTTCGGGACGTGCCATTGGGGTCGGTCCGCATGAGTCTCGCGAGCCATTCGGAAACCTCCTTGCGGCCTCAGCCGGCCACACTCTGCGAGCGGCACGGCCGCTTATCCACGGCATTAATGCGCCGATCGGTTAGATCGCACAAACGTCATGTAAGCCTGTTTTCAAGAGATGGCGCCTCAATCCTGGAGCCGCAGGAGTTCCGGTAATTGCGCGGTAAATTCACTACGCGAGAGCGTCCGCTCGAATCCAGCTTCTTTAGCCGACTTGAGCGCCTTCAGATCGACGTGCGAGGCGAAGCCGACCAGTCGCATGGCGGGTTCGATCAGGCGTAGCTCGGCGGTTTCACCAGGGGGGAAGCTGGCATCTGAGAGATCGGCGAATAGCGCGAGCGGACGCAATTCAGTACATTTTGCGCGCGCGGTTTCCAACGACGACGCGTAGACGACTTCCGTTCCGATCGCGTCAGCAACGGCATCGATGCGCGAGCGCAATAAAAGATCGCGTACCAGGACAACTACGCGGGCGGCGCTCATTGATCAACGGCCGCGAATCGCGCGGGTGAAAACGGCGTGAGGTCAATCGAAGGTTGACGACCCTTGACTAAATCGGCGATGGTCGCGCCGGTCAGCGCGGACAATAGGATGCCACTGCGAAAATGACCGGTCGCGTAAAATACGTTTGGCATTGAGGGTGAGGCTCCGATCACCGGCAACAAATCCCGGGCGGCCGGACGCAATCCCGCCCACGCTTCGCGAAACGGCGTTGCCACGAGCGACGGAATCATGTCATTGACGCCGCGAATGATCTTTTCCATCCCGCCCAGCGTTACGCTTTTGTCATAACCGGCTTCTTCCATGGTCGAGCCGGCCAGCAAACGGCCGTCACGCCGGGGCACCACGTAGCCGCGCGCCGAAAATACCGCCGGCCCGAGCAAACCCGGCCGCGTTTCGAAACATAGGATCTGGCCACGCACCGGATGAAGCTTGACGTGATCGGCTTCAAGCCCATGAATATCTCCCGCCCATGACCCGGCGGCGTTAACTACGACATCGGCCTCGTGTCGCGCGCCGTCATGCAGTCGCACCCCAGAGACACCGCGCCCATCCACTATCACTTCGTCTACCGCGGCCCCTTCGACCAGTCGCGCGCCAAACCGAATCGCGGCGTTGGCATAAGCCTGTGTCAGCTTGCGATTGTCGGTGCGGCGATTATCCGGCAAATGGAGGGCGAAACCTATTGCCGGAGAAAGCGCCGGTTCGAGTTTGCGCGCTTGTGCCGCGTCAAACTCCTCCACAATGGCGCCGGCCTTGCGCTGCCATCGCGCGCGCTCTTCCAAATGCACGCGTTCAGTCTCGTTGAGAGCGACATAGAGGATACCGGCGCGATCATATTCGGGATCAACGCCGCTATCCGCGACCAAACGCTCCACCGTGGCCTCGAACACCATGCGCGCATGCATGCAAAGATCAAAAAAGACGCCGGGCTCCTGCGCTTCGGCCTGCGGAGCGATCATCCCGGCGGCCGCCCATGACGCTTCGCGTCCGATACGTCCGCGCTCGAACACGGTGACGGCGATACCGTCGCGCGCCAGCCTCCAAGCCACGGAATTGCCGACAATACCCCCGCCAATTACGATCGCTTTCACCGTTTAAGTCTTGCTCCCATGCGGTAGGACCCGCTTTCGGTTTAAGCTTAGCCGCACGCTTGGTTCGGTTAAACCCCGCCCTGTTTTGAGTCCGACAGCCGCCGCGTTCAGGTTTCATCAACCCTCGCCAGCCGAGCCGCAGGCGCAGCGAGCACATCAGGCGAAGCAAGGTGGAGCCGAGCGAACGAGTCAGCGAGTCGCGTTTGGAGCGGGAGTCCGCGCCATGCGTTCGAAGTAGGTAAGTAACGGAGTATAAATAGTCGCGATGGCTACTGGATGAGC
>JBOHWM010000494.1:0-20513 GCA_050736555.1 Binataceae bacterium (SeqCode) | reverse complement strand
GTCACTGCACAGTGCACGCTGGCCGAAAGAGCCGGTCGACTTCACCGGCAAGCGAGTCGGGATCATCGGCACCGGCCCGACTGCCGTGCAGATCATTCAGACAATTGCGCCCGACTGTGAACAGTTGACGGTCTTTCAGCGGACCGCGAATTGGTGCACCCCGCTCCGTAATCGCCCGATTAGCGCGGAGGAACAACGTGCCCTCAAAGAAAAAGCACGTGAGATTTTTGCCCTATGCAAACGCACCTGGGCAGGTTTTATTCATGAGCCGGACCCGCGAGCCGCGATGGACGTGCCGAAAAAGGAGCGCCTCGCCCGCTATCAGGAGTTATACGACCGCGGCGGGTTCGCGTTGTGGCTGGGCAATTACAGTGACTCCTTCATCTCACAGGAAGCCGCGGATGAGGTTGCCGAGTTCCTCGCTGCCAAGATCCGCGAACGCGTCACCGATCCTGAGGTAGCCAAAAAACTAATTCCGAAGCACACGTTCGGCACGAAGCGGTGTCCCGGAGAGAAGAATTACTATGAGACCTTCAATCGCGACAATGTCAGACTGATTGATCTGCGCGAAACGCCGATCAAGAAGATCACCGCCGCAGGCATCGATACCGGGAACGAGTCACACGAACTCGACGCGATTATTTATGCCACGGGCTTTCATAGCGTGACCGGCGAGCTACTGCGTATGGATATTCGCGGCCTACACGGTCGATCCCTACAGGAGCACTGGTCTGACGGGCCAAGAACCAATCTCGGCGTTCAGTTCTCGGGCTTTCCAAACCTCTGGACCATAATGGGGCCTCACAACCCAGCGTTGTTTTGCAATAACCCCCGCTGCATGGAGACGAACGTCGAGTGGATAGTCGACTGCATCCGTCATATGCGCGAGTCGGGTTTCCAGACCATGACCCCGACCGCCGAAGCCGAGGATGCATGGACCAAGCGCTGCTACGAATCGGCTAAAGGACTGTTAATCAATGAAATGCAGGATTCATGGTTCTTCGGCAGCACCAATCCCGAGAACGTGCGCGGCCGTTTCCTATTATTCGCTGGTGGCGTACCGCTCTATCGTAAGATTTTTGCCGAGGTAGCTGCAAAGGGATATGAAGGCTTCGAGCTGCGCTAGCATCTCCAACGTCACTTACGCGGCAAACGTCTTATTTACATAGAATTTTTTCAATCGAGCGCAGCGGAAAATTGTTCGGTGCAGAAGCGGCAAAGATCGACAATGAGCGCGTGTATGGCGGCAACGCTTCGGGTCAGCTCTTGAGGCGATGTTCCAATCGAGCCGAGAACACGCTCAATCTCACGATGTAGGTTGTTCGGTTGCAGCCGAAAGTGCTTGCTATCGATAAACACGTTCTTTTCGTTGATGAAGAAACGCTGATTGAGCGCATGAAGAACCAACACAATGAAGCCGGTTGCCCGCGCAGGGCACTGGTTCACGTAAGCGACATCCCCGCGTCCCGCAGGCCGAGCGCGATTTCGATCTCAAATTGCGCATCGAACACATGTTTGTTGATCAGTGCCAGTCGCATGTTTGGAGGGTATGAGACAACGAGCTTCTTGAGCGCGATGAGCTCGCTGGCCGGGTCATAAAGTGGCCGGCAAAAGTGCGTTTCGCCCGCATAGATTTGGTTCTGAAAGCCGATCGGATGGCCAAGCTGATAGACGGCGTCGATTTCACCGCGGACGCACCCCTCGACGACTTCGCGCACGCGCGCAGATCGCGATAAAGAAAATCGACGTGACGGCTCCCGATTAGGAGCCATCCGCCGCCGTTGACACCGCGGCCCCAAGCGCCCGGTGTCGTGACCAGACCGCCGGCGTGGCGATCGTCCAGTTCGCTCGCAGCCCCATCAAGTTGCTCGATCGGAAAGGGCGCGGACGGATCGTAGTACAGCGCCAAGTCGATATCGGAATCTTCGCGTGCAGTGCTCGGTGTAGACCGATTGCCGCAGCAAGTCGGCCAGAGGTAACTGGGTGTTCTTGCCGCGGGAGTCCGCCAAGTGTCGGGCAATAAGTTCGCCGAACCCCAAGCGCTCGTCCAACTCCCGCACCAGGACCAAACCACCATCCGAAGTCACCCGCGACCCTTGGAAGTCGACCTTCAACGAGCTATTGAACGAGAGCTGAAAGGGCTGTTCTTGCGTCTCACCTACCGCCGCTCCACCTCCCCACCGCCCGGACAGCATCAAAACCCACGTCTACCAAGGCTTTTATAAGATTTTAGCAAATTGATAGTCCACTGGGATAACGGAAATGCGGGCTTAATGGTTTGTGCCGTCTGGGCAGCATTATGGCAAAGGCTTACTGGGTGGCTGTCGCCTGATCCCGGTTGGTGGTCTGTGCTTTCCGGGCTATCACCTCTTCACCCGGTTCGCCAAGTCCCGCTTTGGTCCTTGCGTTCGATCCACACCTGCAGATCGCCGACGGCGCTGCGGCCATCCTGGCGATGAGCGCTCCCTGGGCGCGGGAGCTCGGCTGGCGACCGATGGCGCGGGTCGTCGATGGTTGTCTCGTCGCGTGTGATCCGGTGCTGATGCTCGAGGGGCCGATTCCCGCCACGCAGAAGCTCCTCGCACGGAACTGCCTACGGATCGAAGACATCGACGTGTTCGAGATCAACGAGGCCTTCGCTGCCGTGGTGCTCGCTTGGGCGAAGACGCTGCGGCCCGAGCCGATCCGCGTCAACCCGAACGGTGCCGCGAATGACGCGAGGGATGGCGCTGAGATCGACGTCGTCGCCACTCACGAAACGCTCCCACTTGCAGCTCATCTCCCGCATCTTGTCGGCTTCGCGGGAGAGGGGGGTGTGGGCATCCATCGCGCGGTCTCGTTCTCGCTGTTCGAGGATCTCTTCCTCGATTCTCACCAACTCGTCTTTCTGGTCGATCAGCGAGGCCGCATGATCTCGATCCGCGGCGGTAGCGAGGCGATGGACGCCGCCGCGGCGATCGGCGCCTCGCCCGGTGGCGGCTGGAGCGAGCAGGACGTCGGATGCAGCGTGATCGGGACGAGTCTCTATACGGGCTGCCGCTCCAACTCTGCTGGCAAGAAAACTACATCGCCAATCTCCACCGGTGGACGAGTCAGGCCGCACCGATTCACGATCCGACTGACGGTGCCGTCGTCGGCAACATCGGCGTCGGCGGCTACGAGCGACTGAGTCATCCGCGCGCCCTCAGATTGGTCGTCCGAGCCGCAAAGTTGATCGAAGGCGGCCTTCGAGAACGAGAAGCCACAGCGCGCGTCGCGGTGCTCGATCGCTTGGCCCAGCTCGCCACGCGTTACCCCGGCGACGGGCTCCTCGCGTTGGACGAGCGGGGGAGGATCTTGAGCGTGAGCCCGCCGGCTCAGGGGCTGCTGTCGTTGCCGACCGGGGAGCTCTTGGGTCGCCGCGCGGACGACGTCCCGTCGCTGCGCGAGCATATCGCGAAGGCACGGCAGCAAGAGGGCTCAACGACGATCTTTCCGGTGGCGAGCGATCATCCTTGCGGTACGGTCATTCTGCTCCGATCGCCGGCGCGCGGACTCGTCGCGAAGAAGAAGACCGACGCGCACTGGGCCGCGAACTACCAGTTCGCCGACCTGGTCGGGCGATCTCCTGCTTTCGGAGAATGCAGAGGGCGCGCGGAGCGAGCGTCTCTACACTCCGTGCCCGTGCTGCTGCCGGGAGAGTCGGGCACGGGCAAGGAGATGTTCGCTCAGGCCATCCACAACGGTAGCACACGCCGAGCAGGTTCGTTCGTCGCCCTCAACTGCGCCAATTTTAGTGACGAGCTCATGGGGGTTGACCTCTTTGGGTACGAGGAGGGCTCCTTCACCGGTGGCCTCAAGGGCGGCAAGGTCGGCAAGATCCAATTGGCGGACGGCGGTACCCTCTTCCTCGATGAGGTCGACGTCCTGTCAGCTAGGGCGCAGGCCGGCCTGCTGCGCGTCCCGGAGACCGGTCAAGTCATCCCGATCGGCGGTACCAAGCCCGTCGATCTGCGCATCATCGCGGCCTCGAACAACGACATCGAGGCGGCCGTGAGTGCCCGCAAGTTCCGCCTAGACTGGTACCATCGCCTGAGGGTCTTCGCGATTCCGCTGCCTCCGCTCCGCGAGCGGCCCGGAGACGTTCGGCTGCTGACCCGCCACATCCTGTCTCGTGGAGCTGGCCCGCAAGCGGTCAGCGAGGAGGCGCTTCAGAAACTGGAGCGCCACGCATGGCCCGGCAACGTCAGAGAGCTCGCGAACGTCTTGGCCGAGGCGGCCATCATGACGAGCGGCGAGTGTATCGACGTCGCCGACCTACCGGTCGCCGTCCGCCGATCTACCTCTCTACGACTCCAGCCGCTCTCTCGAAGGGCAGCTGCTCGACAGCCGCGAGGCCGAGGTCATCCGCAGGGCGATCGAGGATGCGGATAACGTGAAGCAGGCGGCGTCACATCTCGCCCTGCACCGTGCCACGCTCTATCGAAGAATGAGGAGGACGGAATCCGGCTTTCCGGCCATCGGCGAAGGAACCAGGCCGGCGAAACGTAGACCGTACCAGCTCTCGGCCTCTTGGCGGCCTTCGTCATGGTCGAGGGCTCCGAACCCTAGCGTAGACCTGCGCGATCGTGCCCTGCTCGTCGATCAGATATAAGATACACTTGGCTTAGCCAGCGCTCGGGTCCGAGAATGCCTAATTGTCGCTGATCAAGACGCACTAACGATCACGTAGCCAATTGGTCGATCTACGCAACGACGAGCCCACGTCGTCAGACATGGCCAGCCTAATGATTTCGAGGCGGTGCTGGTACTCGTGATGAAATTGGAGAAAGAGACGATTCGATTTTCTTGCCGATAGGCGCGGCCTATTCTCAATCCAATTGAACTTTAATCACAAGGTCCCACGTTTCGGACCGCGGAAGGTTTAGCAGACAAACGCGACCAACCCTCGACCGTTCTGGTGGGAGCTTGAGTAAGAGTCTGTTCGACGCGCCAACGTCTCCGGTAAATTGTCCGAATTGTTGAGCTCTTTGCGGGACTGCTTTTTCGGCAGAACGTTTCTGTTGGCAGTGGGGAGATTAACGGTTCAGCGACTGTCCGACGAACAACCTCCGTATCACAGCGATCTTTAACCGCGGGGCGGTGGCCCTCCCTCGATTTCCGCTAGCGTTCTCTGTGGGCGACGAAGCTCAACACCGCGCTTTCAAACAAATTGACGCCCGAGCTTCATCCTTCGCTGATCGCGACTCGAACTCGTTCTCGCCTCAAGCGGGCGGAGGTTTATGGGAACATCTGATCCTGGCTCCTAATCAGACCCCCCATTAAACGAAAAAGACGATGCCACCGCGACGCTCAGACAGGGTTCAGCCACAGTAATGGGGCCGTGATTACGCCGTGACGGGAATAACGCCCAGCTTTCGGCTATCGGCTTGGCGGGAACTACGGTTTCTAAGTTAGCAAATGGGCGTGCCCCTTGGCGCAATCGCGCAGAAGCAGACCAAAAGTAACCGAGGTTGTTGGCTCAAGGTTCTCCGAAGAGCCAAAGTACAGCCAAAGTCGGGTGTACGAGGGGCTTGACAGCCAAAGCGGTTAGCGTTAAAAACTCAACTTATTCGCGGGAAAACTTGGCGCCCCCTGCGGGATTCGAACCCACGACCCCAGGATTAGGAATCCTGTGCTCTATCCATCTGAGCTAAGGGGGCGTCCGTCAAAGAATCTCACCGGTTGGCCATCGGCTCAACCCTGCTGGTGCAGAGGCCACCTGCGGTTAACGTTCAATGCGGCTCGATTTTTTCGCGCGGGCGGCGTCGTGACTTTCTCCAGTCGCTGAGGCTTTCGGTCGTCACGAAGAAGGTTGGGACGAACAGCACTCCGAGCAAAGTGGCCGCGATCATCCCGGCAAACACCGAAGTTCCCAGGGCATGACGACTGGCCGACCCGGCGCCACTGGCGATCACCAGCGGCAGGATGCCGAAGATAAAGGCGAACGACGTCATCAGGATCGGACGAAAACGAACGCGCGCGCCTTCGATTGCCGCGTCGTGAAGCGATTTGCCCTCCTCATGTTGGGTTTTCGCGAATTCAACGATGAGGATTGCGTTCTTGGCGGCCAGGCCGATCAACATCACCAGGCCGATTTGAAAGTAAACGTTGTTTTCAAGTCCGCGCGTCCATTCGCCCACCGCGGCGCCAAACACGCCCAGCGGCACCGCGAGAATCACCGCCAGCGGCACAATCCAACTCTCGTATTGAGCGGCGAGAAAGAGGAAGACGAAGATGAGAGCGAGCACAAAGGTGAAAACGATTTCGCCTTGCGCGCTGATCTCCTGGTATGAGAGCCCGGTCCATTCATAACCGAAACCCGCGGGCAGAACTTTCGCGGCCAGCCGCTCCATCGCGGTGATCGCCTGTCCCGAACTGTACCCTGGGGCCGCGGCTCCCTGAATTTCGATCGCATTATAAAGATTGTAACGCGTGATCGAGTTGGGTCCGGACGCGGGTTCGATGCTGGTGAGGGTGTTGAGCGGCACCATCTGATTGGAGTTGCTGCGCACCCAGAAGTGACTGATATCGTCGGCATTGTCGCGGAATTGCGGTTGTGCCTGCAGCATCACCTGGTAGGTCTGGCCGAACAAGTTGAATTCGTTGACGTAAAAGCCTCCGAGATAGGTCTGGATCGTGTTGAAAATATCGCTGATAGGAACTCCCAGCGTCTGCGCTTTGGCGCGCTCGACATGAAGATACAATTGCGGCACGTTGGCGCGGAACGTGGTGAAGGCGGCCGCAATGGCGGGTGCGTGCCGAGTGGCGGCGACCAATTGGTTGGCGGTCGCCGCTAATTTTTCGATGCCGGCGCCGCCGTGATCTTCCAATTCGAAATCGAAGCCGCCGGTATGGCCGAGGCCGGGAATGGGTGGCGGGTTGAAGGTCATGATCATCGCTTGCGGCATTTTCGAGAATTGTGCCTGCACCCGCGCCATGATCGCGTCGATGCTCAATTGCGGCGTGGTACGCTCAGCCCAAGGCTTGAGCATCACAAACAGAGCGGCCGAATTGGAGGCGAAATTGCCCGAGACGAAATCCAAGCCGCCAACGCTGACTACGTTTTCGACGCCCGGCGTGGTTTCCACGATGTGCTCGATCTGCGAGACCACGGCGGAAGTGCGGTCCAATGCCGCGGCGTTGGGCAATTGCACGCTGACGAGGAAATAGCCTTGGTCCTCGAGCGGGACGAAACTCGTCGGCAGCACCATAAAGAGCAAATAGGCGAGACCGATGACGCCGCACAACGCGAGCATCATCGCGAGGCGATGGCGGGTCAAAAAACCAACCGCGCGCTCGTAGGCGATCGTGATCTGGCCGAAACCACGATTAAACCAGCGCTGGAACCATCCCAACGGGCCGCGCGTCGGCGACGGCGGACGCAACATCAGCGCGCACAAGGCCGGACTTAGGGTCAGGGCCTCGAAGGCTGAAAGCAGCACCGAAGCGACGAGTGTCAAGGCGAATTGACGGTATAGACGCCCGCTGATCCCGCCCATGAAGGCGACCGGCACGAAGACCGAGCTGAGCACCAGCGCAACGGCGATAACCGGGCCAGAGACCTCGCTCATGGCTTTTATCGCGGCATCTCTGGGCGTCATGTGGTCTTCATCAATATGGCGCTGAACCGCTTCGACCACTACGATCGCGTCATCGACGACCAATCCGATCGCGAGCACCAATCCGAAGAGCGTCAGCGTATTGAGTGAGAAACCCAGGACATAAAATGCCGCGCAAGCGCCGACCAGCGAGACCGGCACAACGATCATCGGAATCACGGTCGAACGCCAGTTCTCCAAAAAGATGAAAACCACGACGAACACCAGGATGAAGGCGAGTGCCAGCGTGAAGACCACCTCATCGATCGAGGCGGTGACGAAATTGGTAGTATCGAGCACGACCTGAGCGTTGACGCCGGGCGGCAGATTCTTATCCAGCTTAGCCAACTCGGCATTTACTTCGCGCGAAACGTCGAGCGCGTTGGCGCCAGGGAGCTGGTAAATCGCGATGATCACGCACGGAGTTCCGTCGAGACGGCTGAACGAAGAATAGGTTTGCGAACCAAGTTCCACGTCCGCGACGTCTTTAAGCCGAACAATGGTCCCGTCGGTATTCGCCTTCAGGATAATGTTGTCAAAATGGGAGACCGTGTTCAGCCGCGAATTAGTATCTACCGTATATTCGAATTGCTGGCCCTCTGGTGCGGGTGGCGCGCCGATATCACCGGCCGAAGTTTGCAGGTTTTGATTGTCGATCGCATTGGTGACGTCGGTGGTGGTCAAGCCGAGATGAGCCAGCCGGTCCGGATTCAGCCACACGCGCATGCCATAGGTTTGCTGGCCGAAGATATTGACGTTGCCGACCCCGGGCAGCCGCGCGAGCGGGTTAACCATGTTGATGGAGGCGTAATTGCTCAGAAAAATCGCGCTCCGGCTGCGATCCTTGGAAGTGATCGCGACCAACACGACAAAGTTGGTTGACTGCTTTTTGACAGTGAGGCCTTCACGCGTCACTTCCGAGGGTAATTGAGGCTCGGCTAGCGACAGGCGGTTTTGCACGTCAACCTGCGCCAGGGAGGGATTCGTGCCGATCGCGAAGGTCATGGTTAACGTGGTCTGGCCGGTGTTGGAGTTGGTCGAGGAGAGATACAGCATGTTCTCAGCGCCGTTTATCTGCTCCTCGATGGGCGAGGCCACCGTCTCAGCCATCAAGCTCGCATTGGCGCCGGGGTAATTGGCGGTGAGCTGGATGGTGGGCGGAGAAATTTCCGGGTATTGGGAAACCGGCAGTTCGCGCAACGCCAGTAAGCCTGCAAGGAAGATGACGATCGAGACGACCGAAGCGAAGATGGGGCGGTCGATGAAGAAATTGACGAACATGTTGCCGGCCTATTGCCGCCTCGCGCCGTTAACCACCGCTTGTGATTGCACGACATGGTCGGTGGCCGAAACCATTTCCGCTGTCACCATCATGCCGGGCCGCACCTTCTCTTGTCCTTGGACAACGACCTCGTCACCCGCCTGGACACCGCTATCTATGACCGTCATGTGATTGACGGTTGGGCCCGTCTTGACCGGGCGGAATTCGGTTTTACTGCCGGTGCCCACCACGTACACGGATTGCTGTCCCTGAACTTGTTGGATTGCCTGCTCGGGAACCAGTACGGCGTTGACCTGCTTGCTGACCACGGCGCGGACTCGCACGAATAACCCTGGACGCAACAAACCTTCGGGGTTGGAGAATTCAGCACGCAGGCCAAGCGTCCCAGTGTTGGCGTTAACGGTCGGATTTACCATAACGACCGTGCCTTTGTGCGGATATACCGTGTTGTTGGGCAAAATCAAATCCAGTGATGGTGTCGGTGCCGAATGTTCACGCAGGGCCGCTTCCTCGTAATCGAGATAGGCGCTTTCCGTGACGCTGAAATCGACATAAATCGGATTGATGCTGTAAATCGTATCGAGCACGGTGTTATTCGCCTGTATTAAGGCGCCGACCTTGACCTGGGCCATGCCGATGTTGCCTGAGAGCGGAGCGTAGATTTTCGTATAGCTGAGATTCAAGGCGGCGGTATCAACCGCCGCCTTGTCGGCGTCGACGACCGCCGCCGCTTCCTGAGTTTGCGCGGTCTGGGTATCGAGTTGCTGGCGTGCCAGCACATTTTCTCGATACAAAATTTTATCGCGCTCGAGATTCTTTTGATCATTGGCCAGTGCCGCCCGGGCTTGCGCGAGGTTCGCCTTCGCCTGTGCCAGGGCGGCTCGGTATGGACGCGGGTCAATGACGAAGAGAAGCTGCCCCTTTTCTACGGTCGAGCCTTCGCGGAACGCGATTTTCCATAGCGGTCCAGTCACCTGCGAAAGGATTTCGACAGGATTAACCGCGGCCGTTTGTCCCAGATATTCCTGGTAGATAGGCACCGTTCTGCTCTCGGCCTTCACCACTTCAACAATCAGCGGCGGCGGCACGGCGCGCTTGGTGCCCGCCGACTGGCAGGAACTGAGAGCGATAACGCCGAGCATCAGCAGCCCGGCTAAAAACAGCGTGACCGGCCGCCATCTTATTGAATGCATCAGTGCTTTATATCCGGTTGATTAATGCGATTAATGCCGCGGGCGACAGGGAGCGGCCATGACTGGCGCGCACCGCAAGCTTTCCCTTGCGCCGGCGGGCATTGGAAATCAGCTTCTCCCCTGATCCGCGGCGGGTGGCTCTGAAGTGTAGGTTTGCGCGGATTCTCGCGTCCACGTCAATCCGGCGATCCGGCCGTCGCCGCGTTGCCAGCGGTTGCGCTGTCGGAGTTGAAGATGCGGCGGTCAAGCCATTCGAGAAAATTGCGATGATTTCGGCGAAACTGAACCCCCTCAGGTGCGCATCCGCTGAGCTGGCGCGTGATTTGTGGAAAAGCGCGCGGAAAAATCGCCAGCGCAATCATCGCCAGCTTCAGTTGGGCAACATCGACGCCATCACCGCACAAAAGGCCGGCTTGTTCGTGGCGCAACTGATCCAGCCCTTTGTGCAGGCTCTCGCGGCGCTCGTTTTCCGCGGTGACGCGCCGGTTCCCCGCCTCCAGCGCCTCCCATTGCAATAACCGAACCCAAGCCGGGTCCTTGCCACAAATGCTATCCCAAACGGACAAGGTCGAGCCGAAATCGACCGGGATATCCAGACTTTCGCCGCGTGTGATAGTTCGGCGTAAAATCTCGCGATAAAGCTCTTCTTTATTGCCGAAACAATGGAACAACATGCGCTTGTTCACTCCCGCACGCCGCGCGATCGCTTCAGTGCGGGCGCCGGCCAGGCCTTTGGCGGCGAATTCCGTCAGTGCGGACGATAGTATTCGTCGCCGCGTACGTTCAAGGTCGCGGCCCCTAATCGCCTTATGTGTGCCGTTTCTGCGCACCGTTCGGTTACCACAATTATCCAATCGGTGAATTGTGGGCAAGCGCGCCAGTTCTCATCGCTTCGGCATCCCGGCATCATTCGCATCGTGAACTGGCGGAGCTAATCGCTAAGTGGACAAAATCGCCCGCTGTGCACATTCTGGGCAAACAAGGTGTAGCGGCAGGCGACGCGCGTACCTGAAAAGCGCGCGGCGCGTTCGTTCACGGGAAGCTGCCTTCGCATGGAACATATGCCACAGCGTACGAACGGATTCATCCGTTTCGACCGGTGAACCCGCGGCGAATAAGGAGCAGCGGCGATGCGCGCGTCTTCTGGCGGATAGTTGTACTCAGCGGTTATAAAACCCTACGATCGTTATTGACAATAATACCGAATGTATATCGTTTCAGGGCGTTGACTATCCTTTTCAGCGGGTGTAGCTATGTTTTCGCCAAAACCAAGAATGAGCGAATAATCGTGGCGGGGTGAGGTCTCCAGGACTCACGGGTCAAACTCTCCGACCGGAAATCCCGCTTGGGCGTGCCACCATGAAGCTGTGGTATGCCCCGTTTAAAAACATGAGCCAACCCCGGATTAAAATCCGGGCGTTAACCAGGCTTGCGCAACCGTGACGGTGCGGGCTGAGCAATCAAGGCCCGGCCCATCAGTGTATTCTCGCGCGTCAACCGGGGTGTCCGAATTGAAACCCACGGTTGGCGGCGGAACTCGGGGCGAAGTTGCGCCGTCAGGCCGCTAATCGAGGGGGATCGATGATCGCGCCAATACGCAAAGCCATATTCACAGGACATTAGCCGGATTCCGTTATACGGCTGGGTCGCAATAGTAACTTCGTCAGGGGTTACCCTCGCGTTTGCCGTTCCTGCCGCCTTCATCAGCGCAGGAGCATACACATCAACCCGCGTGAGCCGCCCAGTTGGCTCGCGCCTATCGCGAACCGTGGCTCGCATCCGCATTTCCTTGCCCAGGGAATACTCGCAGCGCGGTGATGGAAGATCAGAGTAGGAGTGGGGAATGAAGTTGAATCTGGGACATTGTGTTGGTGGCGCTATCTTCGCTGTCTTAGCCCTGGGTGTTTGCCACTTGGCCCAGGCGCAAACGGCGACAGAAGTGGTGAAGGTGACTTCACCCAACGACGGCCAGGCCGTGTGGGGTAAAGTCGCATTGCGTGCGACCGCCGATCAAACCGTCGAGCACATCACTTTTTATGTCGATGGCAACGCCTACAAATCTAGTAAGCCAGATGGCGCCGTGAGCTGGAACGCTTCGGCGCAGAGCGCCGGGGATCATCTGATTAGCGCAATTGCATATGGGGCTGACGGCAGCGTGCTCGGCAGCGATCAAGTTCATGTTCAGGTCAACAAGCCGGTTTCAATCACCTCGCCTTCCACGAACAGCGCGGTTTCCGGACTTGTCGACATAACCGCCAGTGCGCCCTCAGCCACTACGGTGGACTTTTATGTCGACAAGAATTTCGTCTCGAGTGGACCACCGCTCGATTACGCGTGGAATTCCAACAACAGCGCTCCCGGAGCCCATATTATCACCGCCAAAGCATATAACGCCGATGGCGGCTTGGCCGGCACCGACTCCATTAATCTGATGGTCGAGCCGTCCACCATTTCTGTCAGCGCCGGCACCGCGAGTTCATACTCAAAAAAGAAGAGCAGGGTGCGTATCTCGTCGCTGGCTTCAGCCGCATACAATGCCGGCATCGTTTCAGATCCGAGTACCCAGGGGCCGTTCGTTATTTCGACGCCCGGCGCGTCATTGCCCTCGGATTCCCAATGCGCGGCTGAGATATCGAGATCCTCGTGGGAGCCGCGTCCGCAGAACGATACGGCCAACAATACCCGGCCGAGCGCTTCGCAACTCAGCTATTTCCATGCGGGTAGCTACAACGTCCCGTCAAATTACATTGCGCGCGTGGACGGTAATTTCAACGGCACCACCGACGAGATTATCCAGTGGGCATCGTGCAAATGGGGATTTAATCCGAGTGTGACGCGCGCCCTCGCCGCTGGCGAAAGCCATTGGATGGAATCCGGGGCCGGCGATTTGACTCGCGATACAGGACTTTGCCCTCCAGGTGCGGTCTGGAGGAACGGCGAATGTGCGCAAAGTTACGGCATCATCCAAATCAAGTATATCTACATGCCGAGGACGTGGCCGCTCAGTCATACCTCGACCGCGTTCAATCTCGATTACAAACTCGCGGTGCAAAGAGCATGTTACGATGGTAAGATTTCGTATCTGCGTCAGCGCGGGGCGGGCTATGGCGGCGGCAGCCCGAGCTACAGGTTGTGGGGATGCGTCGGCGAGTGGTTCAGCGGCAGTTGGTATGATTCGGGCTCCAGGAATTATCAGGCCAGCATGAAAGTGCTATACGAAGAGCGTGTTTGGCTTCGTAGCTACTTCTAGCCGATTCGGCGTGTAGACCGACGAATTGTAAATGGCCAGGCTGGCCCGAACCAGCTTGGCCATTGTATCGCGTCTCGGTCATCCATCACTATTTTTAGCTGATTACCTGAGCCAAAACGCAGCAACTCGCGACCCTCGTCATCCAGCAGGCCGTTGATCGATCACAGCCTGCATCCGCTCTCTTATCCCCTCGCAAAACACCGGAGAGAAGATTAAGGAAAGAGGCCATCCTCTGATGCAGCTCGCGGACTCGCCCGCTCGGCTCCACTTCGTTCCGCCCAATGCTTTCACTCAGGTTGTTGAGCCCACTTCGGCATTCCGCCAATGTAATCATTGGTTTCTCAACACTGTGCCAGGAGGCGAGGGCGGATCGGTGGTCGCGACGGGATCAGACTGCGGCAGGGGGAGTTTGTCACATGCGAAGAGTTGGCAGACCGTCGCGGCGGATACCACCCAGTCTTGCTTATGCTGATCAACGTCAAGATAGAGCAGGCCGTTTTCTGATGCGCCGGTGACAAGCAGTACAAGCCGCGCGCGTTTGTAATAATCGGCAGTGCGCGCGCCATAACTGATGAAAACAGGCATCGCAAAGATGACTGTACCGACGCTTCCCAGCCGGACGCCGATAGCATGATTGTCATGAGCAAATTGCCGCGCTGTGTAATAAACGCCGGTGTAGCGGATGCCGACGTTGACCGCGACTATGATCAATAACGCGATCAGAATGCCAGCGACACTCGCCAGCCAGCCGGACCTTGAATTGCGCTCCGCGTCTATCAATTTAGTTTTTGCCGAGGCGGATCCAATCGCTTGTGAATCGCGCCGTTGACTTGAGAGGTAAACTCCGGGCGTGGTATTCGGTAAGCGAAGCGTACGTCCGGAGGAGGAAAATCATGGCCGCCAAACCGACACCAGTACACGTCGTCGTCGGGGGTTTTCCGCCCGCTTCTTGCGCCGGTCATGACATGGATTTCGCGCGGCTGCGCATCTTGCAAATGCTGCAAGAAGTCGCTGGGATGCGCGCAACTGTCAGCAACGACTTTGCCGATATCATCAAGTGGCTGCCCACGACGCGCTTCATGATTAGTTACGTCGCTGGGCCTTTTCTTAACGACGATCAGAACAGTGTCGTGCGGCAATGGCTGGAGGCCGGCGGAAGATGGCTCGCGCTGCACGGCAGCAGCGGCGGCAAGGCGGTCTCGGTCAACGGCCGGCGTCAGATGGTTAAGCTGGGCCATCATGATACGCTCGGCTGCTTTTTTCTGAATCATCCGCCACTGCGTAAATTCCGCGTCGATGTCACCGACCGCAGCCATGCGCTTACCAATGGTGTGCCAGGCTCCTTCGAGGTGATGGACGAACTGTATCTGATTGAATGGGATCCCGCGCACTCTCATATTCTGCTCACGACCGAACTCGAAAAGGATCCGTCGCCGGCCGGCTTTGGTTTCGCCTACGACCGCGATAGCTCGCTGCTGGCTGACGGCAAGACCCGCGTGCTCGGTTATATTCGCGAAACTGGAAAGGGCGGCGTGACCTATTTCGCGCTGGGGCATTGCCATTCACCAGTGAATAAGGTCCAGCCCTTCGTCGATATCAGTGTGGAAACTTCTGGCACTACGCCCAGAACTTTTCGCGGTTCATGGGAGAGTGAAGCGTTTCGTACGCTTCTGCGCAACGGCGTCGAATGGGGCCGCGGCGCCGTGACCGCCGTCTGAACCGGTACTAATTGGTGTGGGCCGGCGCAAGCGGACGTGCGACGACGTGAAATTCTATCGTGACCACCTTCGCCGCTTCGGGAATACCCATGAAACTCGGAACCTTGACGCCAAATTCCGTATAATTGAAACGGGTGCTGCCGTCAGCGTAGAACACGCCTTGCGGACTTAACGAAACGCTCACGGGCATACTGATCTGGCGTGTGGTTCCATGCAACGTTAAATTGCCGACAACTATCGCTTTGCCCACCGCTCCGGCGGATTCGATCTCGGCGTCTTTGATTCCGGTGCTGTCGAACGTAATTGCCTGGTAATCGTAGGTCTGCAGCGAGGAATGCATCAGTTTGCGATCAAGATGATCGCTGCCCGAATCGATACTGGTGGCGTCGATCACGATATTAACGTGTCCGCTTGCCGCCGGGCTGACCGGGTCCCCGCGAACTTCACCGTGAGTTATGTCGAATTTGACACTGACATTACCGGTCATCCGCGCGAGTGGCTTGTCCACTGTCGCGGTGATGGTTGAAGCCTTGGTGTCGACCTTCAGAATAAGCGTGTGGGCGAGCGCGGCACCGCAAAATAGCCCCAATGTGAGCGAGATGAGCGTTACGGTTGATACGTATGCTACCAGCCTCTTCATCTTCCCCCCTTTGACCGTTCGGCCTTATCAAATCGCCGATTATAGTCAGGTTAACGGCTGTCAGCACACGCAAATTAGAAGCGCGAAGCGAAACGACAAATTCTCTCGCGGCTTAATCCTACCGCGCTTTCCGCCGTTTGACGCTGGAAGGGCCGATAGCCGAGTGATCGGCAAGTGATCGGCGACTGATCATTCTCAGGCGGCCTGACAAGTGGGAACGATCGGAGGAATCGGACGGGCTTCAGGTGAATGACACCGCGACACGGTACCCGACTTACTGCGAAACCATCATGCGCGAGCTGCTGCTTAGTGTCAGCGTGACGGGCGTAATGAAGGGGATTTCTACCCGGTATTGATAAGTGACCACCACTTTGGCGTCATCGGTTGACGGCTGATTGGGATCCGCCGGCCACGTCACGCTGACGTCCGCGGCGGTTAAAGCCAGTCCGGGCGCATAATCGATCGCCACCTGGGCGATTCGTGCGTTGTTGGCCGGATTTGCACTGGCGGGGCCATGCACCATCGCGTACCGCGCCGCCTCGCGAGACGCCGCGCAAACCATATTGTATGAGTATGCCGCCAATCCCAGCATAAACACCGCGAAAATCATTAGCGAGAATATACTCACCACGATTGCGAATTCGACTGCGGTTTGTCCCGTGCGATGTATCCGGCGTGGTGCGCGGTTCATTACTCCACCTGCATCACCGCCTTGCCCGACAATGGTACGCTTGAGGGAACCCCCGGATAGCTCAGCAGGGTATTGAAGGTCGCATGAGTATCAACCTCGACGAAGGTTGCCCAGGTATCGCCTACGCAGTAGGCCGCCGGACACAGCGCCACGCTGGTTGAATTTTGGCAAGTACACTGTTGAGCGCTGGCCGTCAGGTCGGCAATGTTGGTACCGTCGCTTTGCGCGGCGGCGACCATGCCGTTTGCGTCGGCCGCTGTAATTACGCTCTGCGCGCCATATTGCGCACCGGCACGTGCGGCGTTGCTGACCGCGATACTGGTATAGAAGAGCCGGCCGAAATCCGCCGCCGCCAGCAGTATCAGGATCAGCACGGGAGCCAGCAGCGCCAACTCGACCGCGCTCTGCCCGCGTTCGTTGGCGCCGAATCCGCGCGCGCTCCGATAGCTATTCATAGAGCGTGCTGGCTTTTATCGGCGATCCATCGGATAGCGACGAATAGTCATTACCTATTGTCAGCGATGAATTGCCATTTATACTCAGCGTGTCCGCAATCAGGAAGGTGTATCCCGACCCGCTCGAATTGCCATTGTAGGTCAATGAGGTCGTGGGAAAATACAGCGCCCCGTCGAAAGTCGAATTCGAATTGCCATTGATTACGCTGCCGGCGCCGCCACTGACCGCACGATCCTGAAAAAATAGTATTCCGCTGAGCGGTCCCGAGGTCGGCGCACTGAAATTCGCCTGCTCGTTGCCACTAAGAGTTATCGGCTGATAGCCGTCAACTCCCGTCGTGTCATAAAAGGTCACATCTGTGCCCCTCAGGGTCGAATTGCCGTTGACCTTGAGGCCACCGCCCGCCAATACGTAAGTGCCTGGGCTGAATTTTACCGTGGCGTTGCCGTTGATCGTGATCCCGCCCGCATAGGTGCCCGGACTCAGGGTCACCGTGTTGTTGCCGTCGATCACGACGGGGCCGTCGAACGTGTAGGTTCCGTCATTGAAGGTTGTCGTTCCGGAACCGGAGAGCGTTACGCTGTTGCCGCTCGAGGCCTGGTACTGGCCGGGGTTGAAAGTAACATTGTAGTTGGATCCATTCAGGGTAATCCCGTTGCCATAATTGCCGGCATCGAAGATGACCGTGTCATTGGCGCCGCTGACCGAGATTCCGTTTGGATATATCGCCGGACTCAGCGTATGGCTCTGGTTCGTTCCGCTGATCGAATGCGAACCCGTTTGAGTCGGCGGTTGCGCACCATAGCTGCCAATGGGCGGAGGCGCCAAAGCCGATAATGGATCGGCGGTGGGCGCGATCTTCGTGCGGGGAAGTGGCGTCAGCCGCACATTCCCATTGGCTTGATACTTTCCCGCAATCCCGATCGCGCTGGCCGCTATCGTGCCATTGCCGTTGACATTCAACGCGGTAGTGCTGTCCGAATTGTCGATAATGCCGCAGGCCGAATTAATATCGAAGTTGCCATTGACCGAAATCGCGTCGGGCGCCGATGGATCCAGCGTGTAAATACAGGCCGGGCTGTTCATCGTGCCGCTCACGGCACGCGCGCTGACGGTCATCGAACGATAGCCAAGCACGGCCAGAAAGTAGGTATTTACCGGCTGCGATACGACTACCTCGATGTACTGGTCATCTCCGGCGTACTCGCCCGCCAGAGGCGGATTATTTACGGCGACGCTCACGCCGTTTGCGTCATCGGTGAAACCATTGAGTGCGACACCATTGCTGGCCGCTGTCGTCGCGTCCTCGCCGTACATAAGTGCATTCGCGGCCGCAATCGCACCCGCGTCCGCCGCCGTCTGCATCCTGCGCCGAGTGGTCAGGAGAAAACCAATATCGACCGAGAGTGCGGCGAAACCGATCAGGCAGAACATTGCGATTGTCGCCAGCACCAGCACTTGGCCGCGCTGATGGCGGCAAGGCGCGTGACTCAACCAGCCGCTTGCAAAGCGCGCGGGCTTGCGATTTCTCGGAGAGGTCATCGTCTATGCGCGAATGGTGATGCGCGTCGCCAAGTGAGCAAACGTCATGCCGCGGTTTGTGGCCGAGGTCGCGCGCCGTCCCAAAACGCCACTCTTATGCTGATGTAAGCTAATCGAGGTGGAGTGGGAGTCGACGGGCAACCTAACCAGCCGGCGTTCCAGAAGCGCGACTGCTCGCGCCGTCCCGGTTCGAGACAAAGGATGCGGCGTGTGTCCGATTCAGCCACGATCGGTTGCCTTCCGAACAGCAAGATCGGCTATATCTGACATTGAGGCGAACCCCGCTAACGCCGGTGTCGCGCTTGTTCGGAGGTGACCGAGGATGCAAACGACTGACGAGAGTGCCCGCGAAGATACGCTGTGCGGATGGGGTGAGAGGCAAAAAGCCGCGTATTTTTTTGAAAATTCCGAAGTCATCATTCCGCAACGCCGTGCTCAACTCGCGCTGTTGGCCGATCTGCTGCCATGGCCATCCGAGCGTCAGCTGCGCGTACTCGATTTGGGCGCGGGTTTCGGAGCCGTCAGCGAAAAAATCATGGCGCGCTATCCGCACGCCAGTTTCGTATGCGTGGACGGTTCCGAGGAAATGATCGAGTTGGCGCGCTCCCGCCTGGCGCAATACGGCGAACGCGTGCGCCTGATGCATCGCGACATGGCGGAAGCGTCGTGGCGTGAAGGCGTCGGCACGGGCTTCGACGCCGCCGTTTCCGCCCTCGCCATCCATCATCTTACCGATGACCGCAAACGCGCCTTGTGTGCCGAAGTTTTTGCGATGCTCGCGCCGGGTGGAATTTTCCTCAACGATGAGGCGGTTGCCGCGCCACCGGCGCTGAAGGAGCGCTTCGAAGCGCTGACCTTGCGCGAGATTCAGTCACAAGAAAAGGAATTGCGCGGCATAACGCGTCCGCTTGAAGAAATTCGTGCCGAGTTGAACGAACGCTTGCGCGCCGCCGCCCGCCATAGCCATATCGCGGCGGTGGAACCGCAGTTGGAATGGTTGCGAGCGGCGGGCTTCGAGGCGGTTGACTGTTACTGGCGCTTTTTGTCGCTAGCGATTTTCGGTGGCATCAAGCCAGCCGTATGAAATCCCGCACGCGGCACTGATAAAAGTTCACCTATGGCGGCACGGCAAATTGATATCAACAATCTCGATCTGGGCGAACTAATCCGACCCAACGACGGCGTCGTATGGGGCCAGGGCGCGGGTGAGCCGCTGCCGTTGATCGAAGCGCTGGTCGCGCAGCGCCATCGGATTGGCCCGGTTTTGGCCTTTATAGGCGGAATTTCTTACAACAACACTATCGCGCCCGAGCATACCGATGGAATCCGCTTCAGTGCCTTCGGTGCCATGGGTGGATGGATCCGTCAACTTGCGCGCGCGCATGTCCTCGAAATTATTCCCTGTCACCTTTCGCAAATTCCCGGCTATTTCGCCGATCGCACAATTCCCGCGGATGTGGTCTTTGTGCAGGTGAGCCCACCCAATCAGAAAGGTGAGTATAGCTACAGCCTGGTGAGTGAGTATGTGCCCGCCGCGCTGGCACATGCGCGCGTGATTGTCGCTGAAGTGAACGATCAGGCGCCGTGGACCTGCTGTGAAACGCCTTTGCCGGAGCAGCGGATCACGCATGTCGTGCATACCTCGCGTCCGTTGACACATCATCCCTCACGCGATTTCGGTCCGGTCGAAAAGGCTATTGCGGAGAACGTCGGCCATTATATCGAGGATGGCACCACGATCGAAATAGGCATCGGTGCGATACCGGACGCGATCATGGCGGCGATTGCCGGCTGCCGCGACCTTGGTTTTCATTCCGGCCTGCTCAGTGATCGGGTCGCCGATTTGATCGAGAGCGGCGCTATGACCAACGCGCGCAAGCCGATCGATGTTGGAATAGCCACCTGCACGGCCTTGTTGGGGACTTCACGGCTGTACAATTTCGCGCGCGAAAATCCCGCCATTCGGCTGTTTCCCGTGACTCATACGCATAACGCGCTGGTGCTTGCCCGCCTCGACCGTTTCGTTGCGATCAACTCCGCCGTCGAAGTCGACTTGACCGGCCAAATCAATGCCGAAACCGCGGCTGGAGTGGTGATTGGAGGCGTTGGCGGACAAGTCGAC
>JBOHWM010000493.1:0-2307 GCA_050736555.1 Binataceae bacterium (SeqCode) | reverse complement strand
TTAAATCCTGTGCTTAGAGCCATCCCGCCGGCTCGCTTATCTACGGCTGCGGCGAGTAGCTGGCCGGTTGCGGCATCAGTCGCCTTCATTTCGGCTTCCGTCGAGCCTGCAAACGCGTAACCGCCTGTCGCGAGGGACGCGCCTGCCGTGAGAATGCGCGCCTGAGGTATAAGTTGAAGAGCTGGGGGATATGGAAATGCAGCGATTTGATTTCGTGATTCTCGGCTCCGGCTCAACGGCGTTCGCGGCTGCGATCAGGGCCGTCGAACTCGGCAAGACCGTCGCGATGACGGAGAACCGCACACTCGGCGGCACCTGCGTTAACCGTGGATGCCTGCCCTCGAAGAACCTCATCGCAGCGGCGGGCATCGTCCATGAAGCGGCGCATCCTCGGTATCCCGGAATCGAACCGGCGCGCCTTAGGGTCAACTTCGCGGAACTGGTTCGCCAGAAGGATGAGGTGATCGCCTACTACCGCGAGAAAAAATACCAGAGC
Organism: Binataceae bacterium (SeqCode); assembly: GCA_050736555.1. GTDB lineage: Bacteria > Desulfobacterota > Binatia > Binatales > Binataceae > JBOHWJ01. The sequence goes on along the minus strand of JBOHWM010000493.1, from coordinate 1,811 downwards.
ATCGTCGGCGATCGCATCAGCGTGTTCGAAGGCACGGCGCGGTTCGTTGATCGCAACGCCGTCCAGGTGGGGGATGCCCGCCTGGAGGGGCAGTGCTTTCTGGTGGCGACGGGGGCGAGACCCTTCATTCCACCGCTAAAGGGGCTACACGACGTACCGTTCATGACCAGCGATCTTCTTACCAGCCATGAGAACATGGAGCTCAAGGTGCAGCCGGAATCTTTCATGATTGTCGGCGGCGGCTATATCGCGCTCGAACTGGGGCAGTTCTTTCACCGGCTTGGTACACGAGTGACCATTCTCGAACCAAGCGAACGAATTCTGCCCAACTATGAACCGGAAGTTGGTGCCGCGCTGGGGGAGATTCTGCGGGAGGAAGGAATCACTATCCTGACCAAGACCAAGGCCATCGCTGTCCGTAGAGATGGCGAAGGCGTAGCGGTGGACCTGAGCGGCAATGCCTCCGCGATTGTGCGGTCGTCGCACTTGCTCGTGGCCACGGGCCGAGTTCCCAATACCGCGGGCCTCGGCTTGGAGGTGGCCGGCGTACGCGCCGATCAGGGTGGCGCGATCATCGTCAACGACGAATTCCAGACGAGCGCTCCGCACGTGTGGGCCGCCGGCGACGTAATCGGCTCCAACACCGAGAGTCAGATGGCGACCCCGGTGGGAGCCCAGGACGGCGGTATCGCGGCGCTCAACGCGCTCGCCGGCGAGCGTCGCAAGGCCGATCATCGGGTAATTCCGCGCGCCATCTTCACCGATCCCGAGGTTGCGGTGGTCGGACTGACCGACAAGCAGGCGGTCGAGCGCGGCTATCGATGCACCTGCCGGACAGTAAGCATGGAGCAGGGGCCGCGGGCGCAAGCGGTGCGAAATCCGCACGGCGTAATCAAGATGGTAGCCGAGCGCGACAGCCGCCGGGTAGTGGGCGTTTCGATGGTCGGCATGGACGCGGCAGAGGTAATTCACGAGGCCGCGATGGGAATCCGCCTGGGGGCGAAGATCGAGGACTTCGTGGGCATGTTGCACATCTATCCAACGATGGCCGAAGCGCTGAAGATCGTCGCGCTCGCGTTCACCAAGGATGTTTCCCGCTTGAGTTGCTGTGCCGAGTGAGATCGGAGAGGCGCATGCTAACTTGGGCAGCTGCGATTGAGAATGAAATCGGCGGCCTTTTGCGCCTGGGCGGCGGCGTGGATCATCAGCTTGCGATCATCGCGAAGACGAATCCCGCCCTGCTCACACTCACAATGCGACGACATTGAGTAATCAAACCCTTTCGTCAACACCCTGCTAAGGCGTGGTGCTCCGCAAATAACTTATGCGTCGTAAAAACAGTATCCTCTGCATTAGGAGAGATCGTATCATCGCGATGCGTATCGCTGTTCAGAAGTGATGATGAGATTAATGACTATTTGTCCGCCGCTTGTCTTCCCTGCAATTCGACCAAGCGATTCGAAATTTTCTCCGCCCAGTAATTCATAGAGTTTTGCGCGTCGCCCCATGTTCCTTTAAATCCTGTGCTTAGAGCCATCCCGCCGGCTCGCTTATCTATCGCCGCGGCGAGTAGCTGGCCGGTTGCGGCGTCAGTCGCCTTCATCTCCGCCTCTGCCGAGCCCGCAAACGCGTAACTGCCTGTCGCGAGCGAAGCGCCCGCCGTGAGAATGCGCGCCTGAGGTATGAGCACTGACACGGTGCGTAACCCAGGAGTCGATGCCGACGCGTTGATCAGCGCTACCTGGAGCTGACTCACTCCCGGACCACCTTGGTCGACAATAGTAAAATTCTTTTGCAACTCAGTCTTGAGT
>JBOHWM010000492.1:0-4804 GCA_050736555.1 Binataceae bacterium (SeqCode) | reverse complement strand
CCCATCGGATGGTGCGCGCCGAGCCGCATGGCGGTGTCGATGGCGTCGACCGAGCCAACGCCTTCATACAGCGTGTAGATCGCCTCGTTGATCATCGGCAGCAGGATGCGATTGACGATGAAGCCGGGAAAATCCTCAGCGGTCATCGTGTTCTTCCCCAACCGTTCCGCCAGCGTGCGCGCCGCCTCGTAAGTGTCCTGGGAGGTCGCGAGTCCGCGGATAATCTCCACCAGGCGCATGGCTGGCACCGGGTTCATGAAGTGCATGCCGATGAAGCGGTCCGCGCGGCTGGTCCGCGCGCCCATCCGCGTGATTGAAATCGACGAAGTATTCGAGGCGAAAATCACGTGCGGCGGACAAATCTGATCGAGCTTCTGGAACAGTGCAATTTTGGCGTCCTCCTGCTCGACCACCGCTTCGATAACGAATTCCACTTCGCGCAAATCGTCCAGTCTGGGGGCGGTATTGATGCGCCGGATCACGCGGTCACGCTCCTCGGGCTTGAACCGTCCCCGCTGGATCATACGGTCGAGATTGCGCCCGATTCCCTCGATCCCGTGACGGCAAAGATCCTCCGAAACGTCGTTGAGCATGACGTTGAGCCCGGCCTGGGCGGCGACCTGCGCCACCCCGGCGCCCATCTGTCCGGCGCCGATCACGCCCACAGTATTAATACTCATCCATTGTCTCCGGTTTTAGATGAATCTTTTCAGATTAGGCAGAAAATCCCATTTGAAACAGTCGTCATCAGGGGAAATCGCTGGCCCGCGCTAAAGATTAAAGATGCGGTTAAGCTCCGCGTGATGGTTTTGCTCCCGACGTCCAAGTGCCCTCGCCCATTCCCAGGCGTACGCGCCGCACGTCCTCCGGTGATTGTCGGCCCGGCATCCCGAGATGACGCATCAGGACGTTGGTCATTTGCGAAGTCAGGCGGTCGCGGATAGTGGGTTGACCCGCCAATTCGGCGTCCAGTACGCGATCAACCTGTGCGCGCGTCAGGCCTTCGGAGGCGAAGATATCGACCAGCCCGGCCAACCCCACCTCGCCGCCGGCACGCTCCACTATCGCGATCACGCGGCCGCAGACCGCGCACACGCGGCGCGTTAGACCGGCTTTTTCTCGGCAAAACACACATCGCATCGGAAGATCCCGACTGTCACGAGCCGTGAAACGGCTGCGCTTAGAAACAGGAAGCTACACCCGGACATACGCAGCGGCAAGGCCATTCATCGTCGATTGCAGCCGCAAAACGGCTGCTTGCGCGGCCCCGCGCTTGACAGCGATCGCCGGCCCAACTAGCCTGCCGAATTGAGAATCATTATCAATGAGAGTTGCCACAAGGCCTGAGCGACCGCGGCAACGCGGGAGCAAGTCGGCAATCGTCACGATCCATGATGAACACGACCTCGACCGTCCTACCTTATTTTCTTTATTCCACTGGAATTCTCTTCCGTGAAGGCTGCGAGGCGTTGCTGGTGATTATCGCCTTGGTTGCCGGCACGCGCGAGGCGGGCCAAAGTAATCGCGCGCGCGACATTTACGCCGGCGCGTTGGCCGCGCTCGCGCTAAGTATCGCGTTGGCGTGGGGAGTCAATCATGTGATTGGCGATAACGCCAGCGATACGCTCGAAGGCGTTTTTCAGCTTTTCGCCGCGGCGACGTTGTTTTACGTAAGTTCATGGATTACATCAAAGACCCAGGCCGATCATTGGAACAAGTTCATTCGGTCGCGAGTTGAGGCCGCGGCCCGCAGCCGTGGACCCTCAATCGCGCTGGCGCTCACGGCGTTTCTGGCGGTGATGCGCGAGGGGGCTGAAACTATCGTATTTTTCCAGGCGCTGGCCGCCGGCGCCACGCAAAGCGCGGAGCATCATGCGGTGATGGCGGGAGTGGCGACGGGAGCGGTCGCCTTGGCAATCACGTTTTTTCTACTCAACCGGCTCGCCTTCAAATTGCCTATCCGGCGGTTTTTTTCCGTGACCTCGGTGCTGCTTTACGCGTTGGCGGTGATTTTTGTCGGCCAGGGAATCGCGAGTTTCCAGGAATCGGGATGGGTTGCGGCAAACTTCGTCAATCATGTCCCGACGATCGAAGTGCTGGGAGTTTTCCCGACGGTACAGACGCTGCTGGCCCAAGGCGCGTTATTGTTGCTCGCGCTGGGAGCGGTCTTCATGCCGATGGCCCGACGCGCGCGTCAAGCGGCTTCAAATCCATCACCGCAACCACGCACCACATAATAGCGCCGGGGCTCAGCGATGGAGCAGCGCCAGGCTCGCCAAGCCGAAGATCAAACAATAGATGGCGAACGGCGTGAGCGTCCGCGTCTTGAAGTAACTGGTGAGGAATCTCACGGAACAATAGGCGGAAATCGCGGCACAGCCGGCGCCCAGCATCGCGGCTTCAATCGCTCGCGCATCCCTGGAGGCGAATAGCACCGGCAGCTTGAGGGCAGCGGCCGCTCCGATTATCGGCGTAGCCAGCAAAAAGGAAAACCGCAGCGCGTCTTCGTGTGGCAAACCGACCATCAGTCCTCCCGCGATGGTCGAGCCGGTCCGCGAGAATCCCGGCAGCAACGCCAGCACCTGCATCACGCCAACTTTGGCCGATTGCCACCACGAAACTTCGGTGGCGAGCCGCTGATCGGCGTCGGCGCTGACGCATTGCGTGGGCTTGGCCCTGATACGTAGCAATTCCGCCAGGTAAAGCAGGATTCCGTTCAACACCAAAAAAGCCGCCACGTAGGAAGGCCAGGTGAACACTCGCTCGATTTGTTTTTGCAGCCCCAATCCAATCAAGCCGGCCGGCACTGTGCCGATCACGAGCAGCCATCCTAGTCGCGCGTCGGGATCCGCCGCCAGGCTTCTGTACCGGACGGATTTCAGCGTGCCGCGGATAATCCGGACCCAATCATCCCAATAAAGAAAGAACAGCACCGCGGCGGTGGCGAAGTGGGTGGCGACCAGAAAGGTCAGAAAATAATCCGCGTTGCGATTGATCTGCCAGTTCAGCAACGAAGGCAGAATGATGCTGTGGCCGAGACTGGAGATAGGAAAGAGCTCCGAAACTCCCTGCAAAATTCCGAGAATGATTGCCTGTAGAAAGGAGAGCATGTGTTTGGTGTTTTCTACCGTTCGCCGCCCGGATCACGCGGCGGCCTGCGGCCTCTGCTCCTGTAGCCCGATTTGATCCCTGCAAATGTGACCAACGCGCACGCGCGGATCAACCACTGAATGGATAAGTGATTCAGATGTGGATAATCCGCGTGCGGTGAACGAACGCATTCTTCAGTTAATCTCGCGGCAGCGAAGCAGCTATCGGAACGCGCGGAGTTTTCGACATGATACGCGCATGTATAATTGGCAACGAGTTACGGTGCAGTGATGGATCAGGATGCGCAAGCGAGAGAGTTGATGATAGTGCGGCGGCCGCTGGGTGTATTGCGCTCGCTATGGGGCGTGATCGCGACGATTCTGGTAGTGTTCTACACGGCGGTTTTGGCACCAATCGCGGCCGTGGTCGCCTTTTATAATCATGGCCATCCGGTCACGATTGTCGCGCGCATCTGGACTTGGCTGATTTTTCGCACCACTGCCGTCACCATTGATTTGCAGGGCTTGGAGAATATCGCGGGGCTCGACCGCTTCGTGATGGTCGCCAACCATCAGAGTTTTTTCGATATTTTTGCGATTCTGCGCATTATTCCGCGCGAGGTCCGATTCATCGCCAAGCGCGAACTGACCCGGATTCCAGTCTTCGGCTTCGCGATGCGCAAATCCGGGAATATCATCGTCGACCGCAAAGCTGGCGGACAGGCGATCCGACGCTCGCTGGCGGCAGTCCGCGACGGCTACAGCATTTGCGTCTTCGCCGAGGGCAAACGTTATCTCGACAATCGTGTTCATCAGTTCGAGGAAGGTGCCGCCTGGCTGGCGATCGCAACTCAATTGCCGTGCGTGCCGGCCGCGATCAGCGGGAGCAACGCCATCATGCCACGTGGCGCGAAATTCGTGGTACCCGGGCGCACGATGCGAGTCAGCCTGGGTAAACCGATTCCGACGCTGGGATTGAAAGGTGCGAACCGAGGGGAACTTACGCGTCAATTGGAGGAGCGTGTGCGGGCACTATTTGTTCCCGAGCTCTAGCGAATCTGTGCACAAGCTCATTTGTCATTCCGAACGTAGTCTGCGAAGTGAAGAATGTCGCGCGGCATTTTTTGGCCGCGTGATTTGTCCGGCTTGTTCAAGCAAACAACCATCACGGCCGCAAAAACGGACGACGGCCGCGAGATCCTTCACTTCGTTCAGGATGACGACTTGTCGGTGGCTCCACAAATTCACAAACAGAAAGACGGAATCATGCTTGTGCGGAGTTTCCCCTAGTACGCTTGTTTTTGCCCAATCATCCAGACAAATTTATCTGAAGGATCATGCCGGCTGCGATAGCGCATGAACCGCGCCGCGAAATGTGCGGCGTCCCGTTAGATGCGGCTTAGTGAACTCGATTACGAACTCCCGCCCGAACTGATCGCGCAAGAACCGCTCAAGCAGCGCGACGATGCGCGCCTGATGGTGCTCGATCGCCAAAGTCATGCGATCAGCCATGCGCGTTTCTATAAGCTCGAGCGGTATCTGCGCGACGGCGACCTACTCGTGCTCAACAACACCCGCGTCTTCCCCGCTCGCCTGCTTGCGCATAAGGAGTCTGGTGGTGCGGTCGAGCTATTGATGGTGCGGCCGGTTGATGCGCCCGACGGCGCCTGGCTGGCACTGATTCGTGCGCATAGGCAAATCAAAGAGGGCACGCG
>JBOHWM010000491.1:0-8632 GCA_050736555.1 Binataceae bacterium (SeqCode) | reverse complement strand
GCGCCATCACGAACTCCTGCATCCGCTGATTCAGCTCCGACCACGCGAGCTTCGAAATCGAGCCCTCCGGTCCCGGCGTCCCGCCCTTAAGAATTTTTGAGAAAGTGCGATAGGCGGTAAAGCGCATCATTTCGAGTTCGACATGAAATTGGGCTAGTTGTTGGCGAATCAGCGGATCGGCCGTCTGGGGTTTGCCGTTGCGAACGATCGAACGTGCCAGGTCCACAATTTCGTCGAAGACGATGCGGTAGCGCATTACGCTGGCGAGCGCAGCTGTGCCGCGTTCGTTCATCAGTGTGGTGGTGGCCACACGCCAGCCCTCGTTGAGTCCGCCCAGCAGGTTTTCGCGCGGCACGTGGACATCGTCGAAGAATAATTCGTTGAACTCGGATTCACCCGTCATCTGACGCAGCGGCTTCACTGTCACGCCGGGACTGTGCATATCAACCAGCAGGTAACTGAGACCGCGATGCTTGGGAGCGTCGGGATCGGTGCGCACCAACAGCATGCACCAGTCCGCAACATGGCCGAGCGTGGTCCAGACTTTCTGGCCATTGACGATGAACTCGTCGCCTTTGAGTTCGGCGCGGGTACGGGCGGAAGCGACATCGGAGCCCGAGTTGGGTTCTGAAAAACCCTGGCACCAAATTTCCTCGCAACTCAAAATTTTCGACAGGAAGCGCTTTTTCTGCTGATCAGTGCCATGCGTGATGATGGTCGGACCGGCCATCGTGACGCCCAGCACATTAAGCGGTCCGGGCGCACGTACGCGGGCGATTTCCTCGTTGAAGATAGCCATCTCGACTTGGCTTGAGCCTTGGCCGCCGTATTCCTTGGGCCACGCCATCCCCAGGAACCCGCCTTCATAAAGTCGGCGCTGCCAATTTCTCAAGAACTCCATCATCGAGCCGCCGGGCGGACGAAATCCCGCCTTGCCCCATCCGGGCGGCAGATTATCTTGTAGAAAGGTCCGTACTTTTATACGAAACCCTTCTTCTTCCGGGGTGAAGCTCAGGTCCATCGACTTCGTCCGTGAGTCGCCGTCGATTATTCGGCGATGCTTTCCTAGTTGAGTTCGTCCAGCATTCTAATAATTTCGGCACGGGTCCATTCGGCGGCAAAGCGATGGCGCTTGGCCATCCGTTGCAGATAGTCATGCACGGGACCGCTCGGTGGGGCCAGAGCCAGCGCTTCTTCGACCTTACGCGCCACCCATTGCTCGCCTTTGATCAGCAGCTCGAGGCGTTCACGTAATGAGCCCACGGCGGCGATTTTAGCGGCGAACGGACCAACCTTAAGGGAAGGGCTGCCGCCATTATCACCGATCAATAGCTCAAGTTGACTTGCGGTCTCACCCTCGTCCTCTTTGCCGGTCACCAGAAGTTTGCGCAAGTCCTCGTGCGTGACCTGACCCGCCAACGCATCACAGACCACGACTCCAGCGCGCTCGGATTCAAGCAGGAGATTCAAAATTTGCTCGAGTGCCGGCTCCACGGCGCGAATTTAGCCCTGCCAATGCCGCCGCGCAACCGCGCACCGTCGATGCGGGTATATTCAAGCGTTATGCTGTGGGACTGAGCGGAGCGAAGCGGCGCTCCGCTACTCACCCGCGATCGTTACGGGAAGGTATGATGAATCTTTCAGGATTTTTTGGCCCGCGTTACTATGGAGCGGGTGATCGGTTTCGAACCGACGACCTCGTGCTTGGCAAGCACGCGCTCTACCAACTGAGCTACACCCGCTCTCTCCTACAGCCACGCCCACTGACGAAAGCGCCCAAACCTCTGGTTGCGTCGACGCGTCAAAGACTGCTTACGTAAGCACGCGCCGCGCCAGACGATCGGTTTATCCGTCCGACGGGCGCTTGTCAAATCGCCGCACGCTGGTTGATGCCGCCTCGCGATTTCTGGCCGAGCACGGCCGCCGCGCGCACAAAATAATCGATACCCGACCACACCGTCACGGCCATCGCGATCCATAATACGAACATGCCGGCGGCGAAGAAATCCACATGAAAATAGATATAGTGAATCAGCAATCCCTGAACCGCGATTGACTGCAGCACCATTTTGTATTTGCCGAGTTCCTCGGCCGCCATGATGCGGCCTTCAGAGGCCGCGACCGCACGCAACCCGGTTACCATCAGTTCGCGCGCGACCAGCACCACCACGATCCAGGCGGGTACATGCGGTTCGCGATGGATGCCGGCCAGCATGATCAAGACCGACAAGACCAGCAGCTTATCCGCGAGTGGGTCGAGAAATTTGCCCAAGGTGCTACCGGAGCCATAACTGCGGGCGACATAACCGTCGAGGAAGTCGGTTATTGTGGCGAGGAAAAACACCACCGCTGCAATGATCGAAGGCAACGCGGCGGGGAAGAACAATAGATAGATCAGCACCGGCACGGCCGCGATGCGCAGCAGAGTGATCAGGTTGGGCGTGGTATACGTCACGGCTGGTTTCGGAGTGCGTTTTTTCTCTTCCGTTTTATGCGAAATTTACCGCTTAACCCGACAATATGGCATCCATATCCATGGAGCAAATCCGCCATGGCCACGCGCTTTGGTTCGCGATTCTAACGCCTATACGTATTACAATGCGTTGGTGTGCGAACCCGGAACCGTCGCGCCGATTGCCGCGGGAATGTTATATTCCTGTTAGGTCGTCCCGAGTCTCAGACGAGCTGCAGCGATGACCGGTCCATTCCCGCGAGTGCGCCATGATCAAAAACAATTCACCATTGTACAGCGACTTTCTCGTGATTGGCGGCGGTATAGGGGGAATGTTGTTCGCGCTCAAGGCTTCCGAGCATGGCAGCGTCACGGTGCTGACCAAGGCGGCGAGCGATGAAGCCAATACGGCGTATGCGCAAGGAGGTATCGCCAGTGTTTGGAGCGTGGACGATTCCTTCGAGTCGCATATTGAAGACACGCTTCGATGCGGCGCCGGTCTGTGCAATCGCACCGCCGTCGAGGCGATTGTACGCGACGGTCCAGCCACGGTGCGGGAACTGATCGCGCTGGGTACACAGTTCACCCGCGTCGAGGAGGGGGGCGAAGATGAATACGACTTGGGACGCGAAGGCGGTCATAGCCATCGGCGCGTGCTTCACGCGCAGGATTTGACCGGACGGGAGATCATGCGCGCGCTCGGAGCGGCGGCGCGGACGCGGCCCGACCTGCACGTAATGGAAAACCATGTCGCCATTAACCTGCTGATGGAGCGGCGGGCAGACGATCAACCGGCCGCATGCTGGGGCGCGTACGCCTTGGAAAAGGCCACCATGGCGGTGCGGAAATATGTCGCGCGCGCCACTCTGCTGGCGACCGGCGGCGCCGGCAAGGTTTATCTCTACACTACGAACCCCGACATCGCGTCGGGCGACGGGGTGGCGATGGCGTATCGGGCGGGCGCGCCGATTGCCAATATGGAGTTCTACCAGTTTCATCCGACCTGCCTGTATCATCCCGCGGCCAAATCATTTTTAATTTCGGAGGCCTTGCGCGGCGAGGGTGCTATCCTGCGCCTGCCCGACGGCACTCCCTTCATGAAGCGCTTCCATCCGGACGCCGAACTGGCGCCGCGCGACGTGGTGGCGCGGGCGATCGATTCCGAAATGAAGCGGCTGGGGCTCGACTGCGTGTACCTTGACATCAGCCATCGTGAACCCGCTTACGTCCGTGAACGGTTTCCGAATATCTATAAGCGATGCCTGAGCTTTGGTTTTGACCTGAGCCGCGAACCTATCCCGGTAGTGCCGGCGGCCCATTATATGTGCGGTGGCGTGGTCACCGATCTGATCGCACGCACGGCTATCACGCGCCTTTATGCGGCCGGCGAGGTCGCGATGACCGGCCTTCATGGCGCGAACCGCTTGGCCTCCAATTCGCTACTCGAAGCGGCCGTGATGGGCCGGCGGGCATTAGCCGACGCGCGTGAAAGAATGCGCGACGACCACCAGTCGCCGCCCGAATTTCCCGAATGGGATCCGGGTCATGCGATCAAGAGTGAGCAGCGCGTGCTGATTACCCATAGCTGGGAGGAAATCCGCCGTTTGATGTGGAACTACGTCGGTATCGTGCGCAGCGACCGGCGCCTTGATCGCGCAATGCGCCGAATCCAGATGCTGAAGGAAGAGATCCACAGCTACTATTGGGACCATCTGCTCGACTCCGATTTGATTGAGCTGCGTAATCTGGTGACGGTTGCGGAATTGGTGGTGCGCTGTGCAATGACCCGCAAGGAATCGCGCGGGCTCAATTACAATATTGATCATCCCGAACGCGATGATCTCAATTGGTTGCATGAGACCCGCGTCAGCCGTGCCGATAGCCCGATGGTCTCAGCGCCACCCGGTCCGGCTTAGCCTTCCGCAAACTCCGCACCCCTTTCGCTGTTCGCTTTGGCTGGCGACCTGATTGCGCACGCCACTTCGTGAGCGAATGGCGTGGATATCTGATAATCGTCGCTTATGGCTGAAGCCGTTCACCTGATTCAAGACCATCTGGCGCTCAGATGGCGTGATGGTGACCTCCGCCGCGAACCCGACCATCTGGCGGTTGAAGAGCCGCTCGAAATCCGCTTGGGAGGACGCCGCTTCACGCTGACGATGCGTACTCCCGGTCACGATAATGAACTTGCCGCCGGGTTCCTGCTCGCGGAGGGCTTTGTAAACACGGCGGGAGATTTGGGCGAGATTAGACAGGTCAGAGGCGCGAAGGGCATACCGGAAGCCAACGCGCTCGACATCATCTTGAACGTTCCGGCGCAAGGCTTGCGCGAACGGCTGCGACGCAATTTCACCATATCGTCGAGTTGCGGGGTATGCGGCAAAGCCAGTATCGAGGCACTCCAGCGCAGGCTTGAGCCGTTGCTGCCCGGCCCTCGCCTAAGCGCCGCGGCGCTGCTCGCGATGCCGCCGGCGATGCGCGCGGCACAAAAGGTATTTTCAACGACTGGCGGCCTGCATGCGGCGGCACTGTTCATTCATAAGCCTCGGTCTGCGACCGCTTTGGGCGCGCAGCCGATAGCAGATTTGAAGCTCGAAGTATCGCGCGAAGATGTGGGACGCCATAACGCGGTTGACAAAGTGGTCGGATACGCGTTGGTCCACGACCTGGTGCCGGCGCGGAATTGCGCGCTGATGGTCAGTGGCCGGCTGAGCTTCGAAATCGTGCAGAAGGCAGCCGCCGCCGGCATTCCGATTCTATGCGCGGTTTCCGCGCCGTCGTCGCTGGCGGTCGACCTGGCGGAGGAGGTCGGGATGACGCTGGTCGGGTTTCTGCGCGAGACAAACTTCAACATCTACGCCGGCGCCCAACGAATAGTTTTGTGACGATCTGATTACGCTCCCGTTAACGCCGGTGACAGTGTAAGCTGGCGCGGCATGTGGTGGGGCCTGCGGCGCCCGTGCCTGATGGGTCGCAAGTCATCGAGGAGCGCAAAAATGAAAAAAGAACAACGCTCAGCGGAAAAACCCAGCGGGCGTATCGCTTCGCCATTGACGCTGGCGGTCGACATCGGCGGGACAGGCATCAAGAGCATCGTGCTCGATGCCCGCGGCCGGCCCCTGACCAAGCGGCTGCGGACTCCAACACCGAACCGTGCCAAACCGCGCGAAGTCATTGCAATCGTGAAAAAGCAGGCCAAGGCGCAAGGCAAGTTCGACCGCGTCTCGGTGGGATTTCCGGGCGTGGTTAAGGACGGCGTGATCTACACGGCGGCCAATCTGGGCAAGGGATGGAATAGCTTCAATCTAGAGCGTGAGCTCATTCAAAAACTCGATCATCCGGTAAGAGTCGCCAACGATGCCGACGTGCAAGGGCTGAGCGCGATCAGTGGCAATGGGATCGAACTGGTAATCACACTAGGCACCGGCTTCGGCTCGGTGCTCTTCGCCAATGACATGCGTATCCACTTGGAACTCGGCCATCACCCTTTCCATAACGGCAAGACCTATGAGGACGAGCTTGGCCGCGCGGCGATGGACAAAAAAGGCAAAAAGAGATGGAACCGGATGCTGCGGGAGGCTATCGACGATCTTAAGCGAACCTTTAATTATGATCGACTTTATATCGGTGGCGGCGGCGTCAAGTTCGTGAACATCGAATTGCCCGACAATGTCAGTCTCATCAGCAATGAGGACGGCTTGCTGGGCGGACTCGCACTCTGGCACGAGCATCGCACGCCCAATACCGAACTGGTTGGCGAACGCGTCGGCGAGGCTCCGAATAGACACCAGCCGCTGCAGGATAGCACCGAAGAATTTCAGACAGCCGTCCACAATGGCGCCAAAAACATGAAATCGCGCGGTGTGGAACAGGGCTCATCGACTCGGTTGTCTGGCGGTGCGCGTCCCAAGTCGCTCAGCTAAGACGATCTCCTGTTCAGCACGCGACCTGAGGTCCGGCGCGCGAGGTGTGAAGGGGGGTCTTCGGACGGCGTCGCATGCCTCGTCGTCTTCAATGTGAGAGTGCATGCTTTCAGACTGTTCAGCACTAAACTATTGCATTACGGTCACTATATCGCGCTTGCCGGATGACATCGCGTCACTTACGCGATACTCTCGATCACATGCGGCTTGCCGCAATCGACGTCGGTTCCAATTCGGTGCACATGCTGATCGCCGACGCCGCCCGTAATGGCCATCTGGAGGTTGTGGATCGGGTTAAGGAGATGGTGCGGCTGGGAAAGCGTGCGTTCAGCACCGGGCGCCTCTCCGAAGAATCAATGGAATTGGCGGTGCGTGCACTCGCCAACTTCCACAGGCTCGCGCAGGCTCGCCGCGCTGCCCGGATACGCGCGGTGGCGACCAGCGCGGTACGCGAGGCGCGCAACCGCAACGAATTTATCCGCCGTATCAAACGCGAGGCGGGTATCACGGTCGAGATCATCTCCGGAGCCGAAGAGGCGGATTTAATTTTCCAGGCAGCTCGTCATGCGCTAGGTCTGGAAGGCGGGCCTCATCTCCTGGTTGACGTAGGCGGCGGTAGTGCGGAGTTGGTGCTGGTGCGCGATGGCCAGCCGGTCTGGATGCGCAGTCTCAAATTGGGCGCCGCGCGATTGACGGAACAGTTCTTCACCGACGACCCGCCGACCGTCGCGCAGTGCCGGCGCCTGGAGCGATATCTCGAAGCGGAAATCGGTGACTTGATGCGCAAATGCCGGCGTGAAAGACCGTTGCGGGCAATTGGCACTTCGGGAACGATCAATACGCTGGTGGCGATGGTGCGAGCGATGCACGGCGAAGAACTGGGCCGTCTTCATGGCGTCGCCGCCTCGGCCGCCGAGCTCTCACGGCTCACCCGCGTATTGCTGCAAGCTAATGCGGCGTTGCGCGCCGATCTTTCAGGGATGGACGCCAAGCGCGTGGATCAAATTGCCGCTTGCGCGGTGTTGGCGGATTTCGTGCTCAAGCGATCGGGCGCACCCGAGCTCATAGCATGCAACTGGGCATTGCGCGAAGGCTTGCTATTGGGGCTGGCGCGCGCGAACAGCGGGCGCGATTCGAGTGAAGCGCGGCGTCAATCGGTTCAGGCGTTGGCGGCCCGTTTCGCCGGCCACAATCCACATGGACGGCAAGTTGCACGGCTGGCGTTGAAGCTTTTCGACGCGACCGGCCTGGTGTTGGGGCTGGCCCCTCCCGCCCGCGAATTGCTGCAATACGCCGCGTTTTTGCATGACATCGGCCACGCTATTGATCATGACCGCCATAATAGGCATTCATACTATCTTATAAAGAACGCTGAGTTGCTCGGTTTCGACCCGGTCGAAGTCGAAATGATGGCGCAGGTGGCCCGAGGCCATCGCAAAGGGGTACCGGCGCTTGATTCTGGCGAATCGCGAAGTCTCAGCACTGCGAAACGCCGTGCGGTACGCGCTATGGCGGCGATTTTACGAGTCGCCGACGCTCTGGACCGCAGCCACTTCGGTGTGGTCAAAAATATCGATGTTTCGTATTCACCCGGCCGCGTCGTGATCGAACTCAGTTGTGATCGCGAGAAGGCGGATCTTGAATTATGGACATGCGAGAGAAGGACGGACCTGCTGGCGAAGTTGCTCGACCGGCGAGTGATTTTGCGGCAGTAGAACCGTTATCGTCTAATAATGGCCGCGCCTCGCCGGAAGCGGCGGTGAAGAGCCGGTTAAGTACGCCGCATCCGTATCCCGGGCGTCTAATCGCCGTCGAGGGGATTGACGGCTCGGGTAAATCCACGCAGCTGATGCTGTTGGATCGATGGCTTCGGACACGCGGTTATCCAGTTCATTTCACTGAATGGAATTCCTCGCGCCTGGTGCGGCGTGCGATGCGGCGCGGCAAGAAGAAAAACCTGCTGACGCCAACCACCTTCAGCCTGTTGCACGCGGTGGACTTTGCCGACCGCATGACCTACCAGATCCTGCCGCCGCTCAAAGCTGGCATGATCGTGCTCGCCGACCGTTACGTTTACACCGCCTTCGCGCGCGACGTTGCCCGTGGTGTTCATCCGGAATACGTGCGGGCGGTTTACAACTTCGCCTTGCGGCCCGATCTTACCCTTTATTTCCGTGTGCCGATTGAAATTTCGTTAGAACGCCTGTTGGCTGGCCGCGCCAAGCTCAAATATCACGAAGCCGGCATGGACGTGGGT
>JBOHWM010000490.1:0-6312 GCA_050736555.1 Binataceae bacterium (SeqCode) | reverse complement strand
GACCCCGACGCGAATCCGCGCCCGCAACATCTCGACTGGAGCGGCACGGTCTTGCGCGCCGACGATCCCTGGTGGGAAACGCACTGGCCGCCCAACGGCTGGAATTGCAAGTGCGAGGCGGACTCGCTCGGCGATAAGGACCTGGAAAAGCGCGGCTATCAGTTGCGCGCGGCCGCGCCGCCCTCGCCGACATACACGTACGTCAATCCGCGCAACGGCGAGATCAGCGAAATCCCTCTCGGGATTGACCCGGGCTTCGCGCACAATCCGGGCATCGCGGGGATTCGGCACGCGGCCGACGTGGAGCTCGCGGAGAAGCTCGCGGCCGCCGACACGGATATTGCCAGGGCGGTCGAGGCGATCAAATCGCCGCCGCCAATCCCGCCCGATCCATGGCAGGACGCGCCAAAGGATTTGCGCGCGGAAAGACGCCTGGCGGAACGGCTTTCGTCGCGCCGTGGCGAGCACGCGGAGAATGAGACCGAAGCGGCTTTTCGTGCCTTGCGGCCGGACGGCTTTCAAGAGATTTCCGATTACGTAAAGACCTCACATCCGTTCAATTATCAGCGCCGCCTGGGCGGTCCGGTCACCGATAAGATGCTGCGCTTGGATGACGCGCTGCAAAAACTGCCGAAGTTCAACGGGCGCGTCTATCGCGGGATTTCGATGACGCCCAAAGCGGCCGCCGATCGCGTCGCGCTTTGGCGGTCACAGGGCTATGTGGATGATGCGGCGTTCATCAGCGCTTCGCGTAATGCCGCTGCTGCGCGCAAGTTCGGCAACAGGATATTCCTGCGGCTCGAAAGCCGCACCGGCGCCAAGATATATCCGCTGACGTGGCGGCGGCAATACCGCAATGAACAGGAGGTTCTTTTCAGATTGAATCGCAGATTCCGTATCGTCAAATTTCAGGAGGTGAAAAATAAGGATGGATCGAGGCGCTGGATTATCGACGCTGAGGAAGAGTAGAGTCGTGACATGCCTTTGAGTGGCAAACCTATCGGCAGCGATCTCCCGCCTGAGCAGGCGCGGCTTGATATGGCGCTCGTGGGGCTGCAGGTCGGCAGATTGTATGCAGACCAGGTCCAGCTGTTGTCGGACGTGACGCGCCGGCGAGCGGCTGGCACGCTCAAGTCGTGGGAGCGCACGTTCCTCGAGCGCTTCGAGGATGCGGGAGTCCATGTGCCGGAAGACCCGTCCAGCTTGCGGCCGTCGCCCGGCGCGTAGCCATAAGTGCGGCTAATATCCACCTGCCGCATGCGGTCCGCATTCACGACCTCTTTATGGACCCTTCAAATGGCCGCTAAACCGCACGTTTTCGCCCTTGGTCAGGGGGGATCAAACCAACTCGCCGGCTACGCTCGTGCGCGCGGCCAAGCAAGGATTGCCCGTGTGATCAAACCATCCCGCGCGCTACAAGGGCTTCCGGCGAAGATTAAAACGAATGTTCAGAATCGAAAAGTCGTTTATTTTGGCGGAGAGGGAGGGATTCGAACCCTCGGTACCGGTTACCCAGTACGCCAGATTAGCAATCTGGTGCCTTCGACCACTCGGCCACCTCTCCGCTGAAGAAAAACGAAAACGTACGCGGTTTCGAACCTTGATACAACCGCGCCTCCGCCGTTCGAAACTTCTTCAGAAACGTCGCGAGTACCGCGCCGCAACGCCTATCCCACTATTTCTCGAAGGCGAAATGCCGCTCCATGCTCGCCCGCACGTCCTCCATATGCGCGCAGTATTTGTTGAAACCACCGTTGTAATTGCCGTCCTGACGGCGCTGGAACTCGCCTTCGAAATTGTAATATCCCGGCGTGCAATCCTGGTTGCGGGTGGTCTTGCCGCGATGCTCGATGACTTCCCGCACCCAGAATTCTTCCGCCTCCGGGGTCACATCGATGGTCCGATAACCGTGCCGGCGCGCGTAATCGATGCACGCGGCGATGTGATCGCCTTGAGCCTGCAGCATATCGGTCAGGTTGAATTGGAATGAGGCCTGATAGCCCCCCATTATGAAAAGGTTGGGATAGCCCTGCGAGTGGATGCCCAACAGGGTGCGGATGCCTTCGCGGTATCTGTCATTCAGCTCGATGCCGCGCGCGCCCCGGATCTCATTATAGATGCCGGTCTTCTGCACCTCGAATCCGGTCGCATAGATGAGCACGTCGAGTTGGTACTGCTTGCCTTCGAACAGCGGACCCTGCGCGGTGATCTCCGTGATGCCCTTGCCGTGGGTATCAACGAGATGGACATTGGGCCGGTTGTAGGCGGGGAGGTAATCGTTGTCGAAGCACGGACGCTTGCACATGAACATGTACCACGGCTTGAGCGCTTCGGCGGCCGCCTTGTCGTGCACGATTTCCTCGATGCGCTTATGGATGCGCATCATATATTCGATGTTGGCATTCTCCTGACGGCGGACCTTCTCCTCGCGTGAGATCGCGGCCTGCTTGTTGCGCTGCTCCTCGCTCAGTTGCGGTTCCATCCGCGCCTGTGCGCGTCGCTTGGCCTGCCATCCCGGTTTCAGCTTGCGCGCCCATTCGGGATCAGTGAGCCAGTCGTCCTTGATATCGATGGATGATGGCGTGCGCTGGAAAACGTAAAGTTCCTTGGACTCCCGAGCCAGATTCGGGATTGCCTGGACCGCCGAAGCCCCGGTGCCGATAATGCCCACGACTTTATCCGCCAGGCCCGACAGGTCTGGCCCTGTATATTCGTAATCCCAGCGCGAAGTGTGGAAGGAGTGGCCTTTGAAGGTCTCCATACCTTTTATCTTGGAGAGCTTGGGCTTGGAGAGAGTGCCATTGGCGCAGATTACGAATTTCGCTTTGAGATGGTCGCCGCGATCGGTGCCGATATGCCACATCCGTTCGCCTTGGTTCCATACCGTCGAAGTAACGGTGGTCTGGAAGACCGCCAGCTCGTAGAGGTTGTACTTCCTCGCGATCGCCTGGCAGTGAGCGAAAATTTCAGGGCCCTTCGCATAATGGCGCGTGGGAACGTAGTTCATTTCGTCGAGCAGCGGCAGATAATCATAGGCGACGACGTCGCAGGCCGCGCCGGGATAGCGGTTCCAGTACCAGGTGCCGCCCACGTCGGCGCCGCGCTCGACGATGCGAATGCTCTCGACGCCGTGCTCGCGCAAACGTGCCGAAGTGAGGAGCGCGGAAAAGCCGCCGCCGATGAACAGGCATTCGACGGTATCGTTGATGGTCGCGCGTGGCGCGATTTCGCCACCGTAAGGGTCGATCTCGTATTTTTGCAGCGAACCGCTCAGGTCGGAGGTATATTGCTTGGTGCCCTCAGGCCGGTAACGCAGCCTGAGATCGCGTTCCTCGGCGAACTTGCGCTTGACTTGCTCGTAGTACTCCCGCGGCCGTGCGGTTTTCGAGTGTCCGCTCGCGATTTCGAGTCGGGCCTGAAGGGGTGATGTTTCCTCGCTCATGCTCCCATAATCCTTTGTCGTCGTGGCCGGTGGTCACGTTTGTTTCCGCAATGGGTCAGCCGTCATTTGATTCTCAAACGCAGCTCGCAGACTCGCCTGCTCGTTCCGCTTTGCTCCACTAACGGATGTCCGTTCGCGCAAAGATCGAAAATCCCGATGCGAAATGGAACTCCATGAAAGCCTTAGCCCCACGACTTATTATAATCAGCGCAACAGATTACGCGCGATAACCATTCGATGAACCTCCGAAGGGCCCTCGCCGATGCGCCGCACACGTGCCTCACGATACCATCGCTCGAGGGGAAATTCCTTGCTGACGCCATAGCCACCGTGAATTTGCACGCAGCGGTCAATCACGCGGCCGAGCACCTCGCTCGAATACAGCTTGGCGATCGACGCCTCCATGCGCGCGTCTTCGCCACGATCGGACTTCCACGCCCCGTCCCATGTCAACCATCGCGCCGCACGCAACTCAACTTCCGAATCCGCCAGCATCCACTGGATCGCCTGGCGCCTGGATAAGAACTCGCCGAAGGTCTTGCGTTGCTTTGAATGATCGACGGCCATTTTTAGTGCCGCGACACCGATCCCGATGTTGCATGCCGAATAAGGAAAGCGCAGCCCAGTCAGCAGATCCATGCACAGGCTCAAGCCGCCGCCTTCGGGCCCGAGCCGTTGCGCCACCGGCACGCGGCAGTCCTCGAAATGAACGACGTTGGGTAGGGCGGCGGTCCGAATCACTTTGAACGGACGCGCGGTGAAACCGGGCGTGCCCTTTTCGATGATGAACGCGGTGACTCCGGCGCGTCCGGCTTTCGGGTCGGTACGCGTGAACACGACGCCCCATTCAGCCTCGTGCGCATGCGACGTGAAGGTTTTCGTGCCGTTGAGCACATAATGGTCGCCGTCACGGACGGCGCGGCATTGAATCGCGCCAGCCGGATCGGAGCCGCCGGAGGGTTCGGTGATGGCGAAGAAGGTGTACGACGCGTTTTTTATCGCGCTCACCGCGTATTTCTGGATTTGTTCTTCAGTTCCCGCCCATATCACTGGCGGCGGAGTGCGGCCGAAAACCCCTGCGCCGGGATTGTAGAGGCCCATCCGATGCTGACACATCTCCTCCATCAGTACGCACATATCGAAGCGGCCGAGACCGCCGCCGTCGTATTCTTTGGGAGTGCCCATGCACCACATCCCGGCGCCCCGCACTTTGCTCGCGATTCTTTCGTAGTCCTCATCGAGGATTTCAGGCGCGTCCGGGTCGACGCGGCTTTCAGCCGGAATTACTTCTTCACGGATGATGCGGCGCACCTGATCGCGCAACGCGAGCAGTTCCGCTGGCAATTGATAGCCGTGTCCGTTCTCGCCTTCCATCAATATGTCTCCTGTCTTTGCGCCCGGCCGTCACTCATCCTTTTTCTTCCAGCCGCCGGCGCATCGCGGCAAGCCAGATTTCGCTGAACCGCTCCAGATCGTAAGTACCCCAGGTTCCCTTTATCGAAGGATCAATTGACCTCACGTGATGGATCGCGGCGGCCACTTTCTCGATCGCCTCCGCGTGTGCTTCCGGTCTATTTTTCAAATATTCAATTATTCCGATTACAATAGCGCGGCCGTAATGCCAAACGTTTCGCTCCGCTTCGACTAGCCGATCGCCGGCTAGAGCGGCCACATGATCGGCCGCCTCGATCGCGTGTGTAAGCGCTTCAACCGCACGCCGCAGTTCGCCGCGCCGCTGGAGCATCCGCGCATTAAGTTGCGGGCGCATCACATCGCCGCCGCCATTCAAAATCAGAGCGGAGGCCTGTTCAATCGCACGATAAGCGTCGGCCATAACGGCAGCGCATCGCGGATGGCGCGTCGCGGCGGTATCCGCCAGCAGGCGGCCGGGCTCAAAATCCGGACAGTGTGAACCGCGGGCGAATGCCTCGAGATTCACCGGATAAACCAGCGAACTCCACGCGCCAAACGTCAGGCATGAAACGCTATCAAGCCCGAGAGCACGATAGGCGCGCAGGTCGCGGGCAATTATCGCCGGGGTGGCGAAGCCCAAACCGCCAAACAGGATCGCGTCGGCATAATACTCGAAGACGTGGCCGCGACCGTCGAACAGCTCAATATAACGTTTCAGCGTCTCAAAATAGCGCGGATTGACCTCGCATTCGGGATCATCGATCGCATGGCTGTAACAGCGCTCGCGCGGCGCCCATTCGAACCATACGTTCGGCTCCGGATGCAGCCTGCTATCGGGTGCGAGCGTGTCGTGATAGGCGAGATAAGCGACTGGCGGGGCATGCTCGGAGCCGGCCAAGGCACCCGCGATCGCGTTGACCACTTCCATATACTGCAACTGCGGGACGTAGGCGCCGCCGCCCAATTCGGCACATTGGCCGCAGTGGCACCACGCCCCGTCCCACACGTCGGCCCCCCATATGTGCAACAATTCGAGTTCCGGATTTTCATGGACATATTCGAGTGCACCCGCCTTGACCAATTCCATTGCGTCGCGATTCGAAACGCACAGATTGCCGCGTGGCATCCGCGCGCCGTCGGTCGCGAGCGGGAAATATTCCGGATTGGTTCTGAAGCGTCCGCGTGGCATCAGCAGTTGCAACACGTGACCGCCGTATTCCGAAGCGATGCCGTGCCGGCGATAAAGCGCCAGCAGTTCATCGATTTTCAGGCGGCTATCCTGTTCGTGGCGAATGTAGGAGAAGGCGTTGATGCCGCGCGCCGCCATCCAGGTGACGAAATCACGATCGTGCTCGAGATGGAGCCGTAGGTTTTCCGGTGATTCGTAATGCCACGTCATGATATCGGAGACGAGCGCGCGGCGGGCGAAAGCCGGGGCGGCGTGCCGCGGCTCGACC
>JBOHWM010000489.1:0-2985 GCA_050736555.1 Binataceae bacterium (SeqCode) | reverse complement strand
GCTCCCGACCACGGCCGCTTCGGCCGCATTTTCGCACGGCACCACGATCCCGGCAAAGCCGTGATTGCGCGCCAATAAGGCCGATGGCAGCGCGCCCTTGATGCCTTTCACGCGGCCGTCGAGGGCCAACTCGCCGAGCACGACGTAATCACGCAGACGGGCCGCATTGCGCATCACGCCACCGGCCGCGAGCATCCCGAGCGCCATCGGCAGGTCGAACGCCGACCCCTCTTTGCGAGTGTCAGCGGGGGCCAGATTCACCGTGATTTTGCGATTGGGGAATTCGTAGCCGGAATTGCGAATCGCCGACTTTATCCGATCGAGCGCCTCGCGCACGGCTCCTTCCGCCAATCCCACCATGCGAAAAGCGGGGACACCGCTGCCAATATCGACCTCGATCTCGACTTTGAAGGCATCGACACCCGAAAGGGCGCTGGAAAGTACGCTTGCGAGCAAACCGTGACCGTCCGAACTTCTCCGGCGTTAACTTTCCGGATGATGTTAGTCACAATAAGCCGACGTGCCAAGTCAAACGCAAGAGCATCTTCGCATAAGGTTGCTTGTTGGCGACAAAAGAATCGTACGGTGTCTCCCGTTACGGCCAAATCGCCCTATCGGAAATCAACGCGTCACGCTCGGCCCGGCTCAATCCCAGCAACTCGCCGATCACATAATCATTGTCGGCGCCGATCTCGGGTGAGGGCGTTCTAACCGAAACTGGTGTGGCCGAATATTTCATCGGGATACCGGTAACATGCGTCAGATTGCCGTCCGGCAATCTGATCGTGCCCCAAAAACCACGCGCTTGAAGCTGGCGGTCGCGCACGCAGATATCAGCGCCGTTGGAGACCACGCCGGCCGCGATACCAGCCTGTTGCAAGGTATCCATCGCGCCCTCGGCACTGCGCTCCCTCGTCCAGCGCGAGAGATGGTTATCGAGTTCGACGCGATTGCGCATGCGTAGATAGAGCGTGCGGAATTTTGCCTCGTTAGCCCATCCAGGTGAATCCAAAGCCCGCACCAGGCGCATCCATTCGGCCTGCGAATGTGCCGCGATCGCGATCCAGCGGTCATCATCATTACCCAGCGGGCGGCATCGATAGACACCATGTGGCGCGGCGGGAAGCTCCTGCGATTTATAGTCAAATGGCCGCTGCTCGCGACCGTTGACAGCGGCATCCAGCAATGACGGTCCAATTGCGCTAACGACCGCTTCGAACTGCGAAAGGTCGACGAACTGGCCACAACCAGTGCGGCGTTCGCTCCATAACGCGATCAGCGCGCCGAGCGCGCCAGTATAACCGCCCGCCATATCCGCATAGGAATAACCGAAGCCGGCTGGCTCGCCGTTTTCCTCGGCCATCAGGAGCGTGTACCCGCCTAGCGCCTGCAAGGTGGGGCCGTAGCTCACGTAGTTGGAGCGCGGGCCGGTATGGCCCAAGCCGGACATGCTAAGACAGATGATGTCGGGCTTAAGTTTGCTCAGGCTGTCGTAATCCATGCCCCACATTCGCATCACGCGCGCGGAGAAATTGTCCATCACGATATCGCTTTTGAGCGCGAGCTTGCGCGCCAACTCGACGCCGCGCGGATGAGCCATGTTGACCGCGATCGAACGCTTGTCGCGATGGAGATCGCCTTGCAAACCGATTTGGCGCGAACCGGGCGGTCCGGGCTTGCGTTCGAGCTTGATAACCTCGGCGCCGTGATCGGCCAGGATTCGCGTCGCCACCGGACCGGCCACCACCCAAGTGAAATCCAGTACTCTGATTCCTTCCAGCGGCAGATGAGCCATCAGATGATCCCCTCGGCGGCGAGGGTGGCAAGCTCGCCGGCCTCGATACCCAAATCGCCGGTTAGAATTTCGCTGGTATGCTCACCGACTAATGGCGGGCGGCGTGCGACGCGCCAAGGCGTCCTGTTGAACAGATATGGAGCGCCGGGATAACGGAAGCTACGCCCAAGTTCCGGATGCTCCACTTCAACGAAATAGCCGCGTGCGGCAAGCTGTTCATCTTCGAACAGCATCTCGGGTTTGCGCACTGTGGCGTACGGCAAACGCAAGGTTTGCGCGTGTTCCAGAAGCTCGTCGCGGCTGTAATCCTTAACCCAGTCATCGAGTACGTCGAACAAATGCTCCGCATGTTCAGCGCGATACACCGCATCCTGCCATTCGGGCGTACCGAGGTCCTGTGCTTTGCCATCGGCCGTGATCCATTCGATCAGCGAGGTCCAATCGCCCAGAGTGCAATGCATGATGTAGCCGTCGCGGCACTTGCCAACTCTAAAATAGCGGCTCCAATGCAACGTGCCACGGCGAGGTTCGATCATGCTGGTGGCGAAGTAACTACCGGCAACATGCTCGACCGCGCAGGTGGTCGCCTCGCACATGCTGAGATCGATCCATTGGCCTTCGCCGTCACGATCACGCGCGAACAATGCTGACATGATGGCGATCGCGCCGTAGTACGCGGCGGGATGATAAGCCTGCAAGCC
Source organism: Binataceae bacterium (SeqCode) (assembly GCA_050736555.1). Lineage (GTDB taxonomy): Bacteria > Desulfobacterota > Binatia > Binatales > Binataceae > JBOHWJ01. The sequence goes on along the minus strand of JBOHWM010000489.1, from coordinate 489 downwards.
AAGCGGACGCACCGGTGGTTTCCCGGGCGAGCCGTTGACGTAGAGCATCCCGCCCAAGGCGGCCAACACCGTGTCGTCGGCCTCGTAGTCGCGAAACGGACCGGTCTGTCCGAATGGCGTGAGCGACAGCATGATCAAGGCGGGATTGAGCCGATGCAGATCCTCCCATCCCAAACCTATATCCCGCGACGTGCCGGGCTTGAAATTCTCGATTATCACGTCGGCCGATTTCGCTAACTCGCGCAACAACTCAACGCCCCGCAGTGCGCTCATATCAAGCGTCAGCGACCGCTTATTCAAATTGTAAAACCAGAAGAACAGGCTGCGATCGCGATGAGGATGGTCGTCCAAAAAGGGACCGATCCGCCGTGCGCGATCGCCACTCGGAGGTTCTATCTTGATCACGTCGGCACCCATATCGCCCAATAGCCGAGCGCATAGCTGCGCACGATAGTCGGTGAGATCGAGCACTCGCAGTCCATGCAGAGC
>JBOHWM010000488.1:0-4699 GCA_050736555.1 Binataceae bacterium (SeqCode) | reverse complement strand
GGCTCTGCCAGAAGGGCTGGACCGCCGCCGAACTGCTGACCAATGCGGCGCGCCTCACTTCGCCTCTGCTCAGAGACAATAAGGCGGACGAGTTGCGCCCAGTGTCGTGGAACGAAGCGCTGGAACGAATCGTGGCGGAGTTCGCCGGGACACAGGAACGCCACGGCCGCGACGCGGTGGGCGTATTTGGCGGCGGCGGCTTGACGAACGAAAAAGCGTATCTGCTGGGCAAATTCGCCCGAGTCGCCTTGCGCACCGGCAATATCGATTACAACGGCCGTTTCTGCATGTCGTCGGCGGCGGCCGCGGGGCTGAGCGCATTCGGGCTCGACCGCGGCCTGCCGTTTCCGCTCGAAGACATTCCCGGCGCGGAAGTGATCCTGCTGGTGGGCGCCAACGTCGCCGAGACGATGCCCCCGATCATGCAATATTTCGCGGAGCACAAGCGCCGCGGCGGCAGCTTGATCGTGGCCGATCCGCGTGCGACACCGACCGCGCGTGAGGCCGCGCTGCATCTTCAGCTCACGCCCGGGAGCGACGCGGCGCTGGCCAACGGTTTACTGCATATCGCCACGGCGGATGGATTGCTTGACCGTGACTTCATTGCGCGGCGGACCGTCGGCTACGAAACGGTGCGCAGGGTTATCACGTCCTACTGGCCGGAACGGGTGGAGCGTCTCAGCGGCGTGCCGATCAAACAACTGTACGAGGCGGCCCGTCTGATCGGTAGCGCGTCGACCGCGATGATACTGACCGCCCGCGGCGCGGAACAGCAAAGTCATTCCGTCGCGAACGTATTGGCATTCATCAATCTCGCGCTGGCACTGGGCAAGGCGGGCAAGCCTTACTGCGGTTATGGTTGTCTGACCGGGCAGGGCAATGGGCAAGGTGGGCGCGAGCACGGGCAGAAAGCAGACCAGCTTCCCGGCTATCGCCGTATCGATAACGCGGCGGATCGCGCGTACGTGGCGGGAGTCTGGGGCGTTAGCGCGGACATGCTGCCGGGGCCGGGCCGTTCGGCTTATGAAATGCTCGACACGCTGGGTACGGCGGGCGGCGTGCGGGCGATGCTCGTGATGGGCGCCAATCTCGCCGTCTCCGCGCCGCACGCGGGGCACGTCGAAGAGCGCTTGTCCGCGCTCGACTTTCTGGTCGTCGCCGACCCCTTTCTGTCGGAGACCGCCAAGCTGGCCGACGTCGTCCTGCCGACCACGCAATGGGCGGAGGAGGAGGGCACGATGACCAATCTAGAAGGGCGTGTCTTATTGCGGCGCCGGGCGTTCGAGCCGCCGGTCGGCGTTCGCAACGACCTCGAGATCCTCAGTGCGCTCGCGCAGCGTCTGGGTTGCGACGATGGTTTTCCCAGCGAGCCGCGCGCGGTTTTTGCGGAGTTGCGCCGGGCCAGCGCGGGCGGCGCCGCGGATTATTCGGGCATTTCATACGAGCGAATCGCGAAGCAGGAGGGCGTGTTCTGGCCATGTCCCGGCGAGGACCACCCTGGTACGCCGCGGATGTTCCTTGAGCGCTTTGCAACGGCCGACGGACGCGCCCGGTTTCATCCTGTCGAATACCAATCTCCCGCCGAAGAGCCCGACGCCGACTATCCAATGTTTCTGACGACCGGGCGCGTGATGGCGCATTACCAGTCGGGCGGTCAGACCCGGCGGGTCGTGGCACTGCGCAAGGCGCAGCCCGAGCCGTTCGTTGAAATCCATCCCGCTATGGCGAGGAGCTTCGGGATTGCGGAGAACGACGCGGTGCGCCTGACGACTCGACGCGGTGTGGCTCTGATGAAAGCGCGCCTGACCACGGCGATCAGGATGGACACGGTATTCGCGCCGTTCCATTGGGGTGGGCCTGGATGCGTCAATCTGCTGACTAATCCAGCGCTCGATCCGGTTTCCAGGATGCCCGAATTCAAAGTGTGCGCGGTGCGGATCGACAAACTCACCAGCAACGGGCGCAGTCGTGGGGCTGAGGCCCCATCGGCGGCAACAGAGAAGGATTGATATTTGGCGATGGCGGTAACGGAATCTCTCAAAAAGAAACTGGTCGTAATTGGCAACGGCATGGCCGGCGCGCGTGCGGTCGAGGAGATCCTCGCGCGCGGCGGCGCCGAGCGGTTCGAGATCACCATATTCGGCGAAGAGCCGTGCGGAAATTACAACCGCATCCTGCTCTCCAGCGTGCTCAACGGATCGCAGGATCGCTCGGAGATCTTCCTTAACGGACTGGATTGGTACGATGACCACGCTATCGATCTGCGGGCCGGCGCGCGCGTCGACGTGATCGCGCGTCAATTCAACGCGGTGCACGCCGAAGATGGTAGCTGGCGCCAGTACGACAAACTGATAATTGCGACCGGCAGCCGCCCGTTGATCCCTCCGATCGCCGGTCTGAAGAAAAACAATGGCGAGCACAAACCCGGTATCTTCGTCTTCCGCACCCTTGACGATTGCCAGAAAATCGCCGAGTACGCGGCCAAATGCCGCCGCGCGGCGGTGATTGGCGGTGGCTTGCTCGGCCTTGAGGCGGCGCGCGGACTGCTCACGCATGGCGTTGGGGTCCACGTTATCCACCTCGCCGGCCATCTGATGGAGCAGCAGCTCGACGCGCAGGCGGGGCTGATTCTCAAACAGGCAATCGAACAAATGGGCATCCGCGTCCATCTCAACACGCTCACCAAGACCGTGCTCGGCGACACCGAAGTGGCCGGTCTTGCCTTCCAGGGCGGAGAGACCTTGGACTGCGATATGATCGTGATCGCGGCGGGCATAACACCCAACGCCGAACTCGGCGCGCGCTGGGGCCTCAAGGTCGAGCGGGCGATTGTCGTGGACGATCAGATGCGCACCTCGGATCCGCACATCTATGCGGTCGGCGAATGCGCGCAACATCGGGGCCGCGTCTATGGCCTGGTCGCGCCGCTGTGGGAACAGGCCATAGTGCTGGCGGACCATATCACCGGGGCGAAGCCCGGAGCGGTGTATCGCGGCTCGAAACTCGCCACCAGGCTCAAGGTTATGGGGGTCGAGCTTGCAACGATGGGCGTGGTCGACGGCGGCGGCGACAATGACGACATCGTTCAATACAGTGAACCCAAGCGCGGCATCTACCACAAACTGATTATTCGCGAGGGCAAGCTGGCGGGCGGCATCCTGATGGGCGACACCAGCCGAGCCGGCGACTTGATGCAGGCATTCGACCGCGGCTCGCGTCTGCCCGACGAGCGCCTGTCGCTACTTTTCGGTAATAGCTCGTCCCGCGCCAAGCCCACCTTCGACGAGATGGCCGACGACGCGCTGATCTGCAACTGCAACGGCGTGAACAAGCACGCCATCGTCGAATGCGTTGCGGAGGGAAGGCGCACCGTCCGCGACGTGATGGAAGACACGCGCGCGGGCATGGGATGCGGATCATGCAAGCCAACCGTGGAGGAACTCGTTGCCTGGACGTGCCGGAAGCAAGCTGACGAACGTCCCGCGATCGCGCCGGATATCCGGCTTGCGCCAGCGGCGCTTAACGGCCGCGCCGGCTCCGGCCACTCCGGCATTTTGCCCAAATAAACATCGGTACGGATGGTTATTTTCGGTGAGTAAGCGGTTTGCGTGGCAACCATCCGCTGGCGCGAGGAATCGAGCGGTGGGCGTGATAGAATCGATCGCGCGTGACAGACAAGGTTATCGTACTCAAAGAAGCGCGCGCGACGGCCGAAGCCAACTTCCGCATCAAGTACGCGGAGGTACTCAACCCGGCGCAATACGCGGCGGCGACTCATCGCGACGGCCCTTTGTTAGTGATCGCGGGTGCCGGTTCGGGCAAGACGCGTACGCTGATTTATCGCGTCGCGCGACTGATCGAAAGCGGGGTGCCGCCAAGCGCAATCCTGTTGCTCACCTTCACGCGGCGCGCGGCGCAGGAGATGTTGCGGCGCGTCGAGCAACTGGTCGGCCAGCGCGGCGGCGAAGTGGCCGGCGGCACGTTTCATTCCTTCGCCAACCTGGTGCTGCGCCGTTACGGCAGCGCGCTCGGGCTCAAGCCCAATTTCACCATCCTCGACCGCTCGGATATGGAGGACTTGATCAATCTCCTGCGCACGCGCATGGGGCTGGCCTCCAAGGAGCGGCGCTTTCCAAAAAAAGGCAGCATTTCCGACGCGATCAGCATGGCGCGCAATAAAGCGCGCGCGCTGGTCCAGGAAATTGAGTGCGATTTCCCGCATTTGCATGAATTCCAAGACGAGATCCTGAAGCTGGCGGAGAGCTACGACAGCTATAAACGTGAACGCGGCCTGCTCGATTACGACGATTTGCTCTACCTGCTGGCCGAGCTAATGCGCCAGCATGAGGACGTGCGCCGCCGCCTTTCTTCCACCTACCGCTACATCATGATCGACGAGTACCAGGACACCAATCTGATCCAGGCCGAACTGGTGCGACTGTTAGGCGCGGAACATAACAACGTGATGGCGGTGGGTGATGACGCCCAGTCGATCTATTCCTTTCGTGGCGCCAATTTCCGCAACATCATGGATTTTCCCACGCTGTTCACCGACGCCCGCGTGATCAAGCTGGAGGAGAACTACCGTTCGCTCCAGGGCATCCTCGACGTCGCCAACGAACTGATCGCGCGCGCAGGCGAGAAATACACCAAGACCCTGTTCACCAATCGCCGTGGCGATCCGCGGCCGCTGCTGGTG
>JBOHWM010000487.1:0-6024 GCA_050736555.1 Binataceae bacterium (SeqCode) | reverse complement strand
CGCTTTGCTTGAACGATTTCACACGCGCGTCGGCGTACGTCAGCGTCATCTGGCGTATCCGATGGAACGATACGCCGCCTTCGAAAATTTCGGCGAAACCAACCGCGCCTGGATGGAAGCCGCGCAGGAGCTCGGTGAGACCGCGCTCGACCGCGCGTTAGATCGCGCCGGGCTTGAGCGCGACGCCTTGCACGCCTTGTTCGTGGTTTCGATTACCGGAATCGCGAGTCCCTCGCTTGACGCACGCTTGATCAACCGGATGGGCCTGAGGACCGATATCAAGCGCACGCCGATCTTCGGGCTGGGATGTGTCGGCGGAGCCGCCGGGCTGACGCGCGCCGCCGACCACGTGCTTGCCTATCCTTCACAATGCGCGGCCGTGCTCTCGGTGGAATTATGCTCGCTGACGATTCAACGTAACGATCATTCGGTCGTCAACCTGATCTCGACCGGGCTGTTCGGTGACGGCGCGGCCGCGGCGATTGTGGCCGGCGCGGATACCGCCGTTGACGGGCCGCGCATCATCGACACACGTTCGGTCTTTTATCCCGGCACCGAGGAGATCATGGGCTGGGACATTTCGGAAAACGGCTTCCAGGTCGTGCTCTCGCCGAAACTGCCCGATTTGATCATTTGTCGTCTGAGAGCCGACGTCGACGCGTTTCTCGCGGCGCATGAGCTTCAACGGCGCGATATTGGCAGTTGGGTGATCCATCCGGGCGGACCCAAGGTTTTGCGCGCGGTCGAACAGGCGCTCGAATTGCGCGAGCGCGACCTTGAAGTGTCATGGGAATGCCTTGCGCGCTGCGGCAATCTGTCGTCGGGGTCGGTGCTGATGGTGCTGGAGGAGACTTTGCACGAGCGGCGGCCGGCGGCGGGAACGCCCGGCGTGATCATGGCGATGGGGCCGGGGTTCTGCTCGGAAATGCTGCTGGTGCGCTGGTGACGCAGGCAGTCTGTACGCCGGCTCGGTGATGATCGGAGTACGAGCTTCGCTACAACGTGCGGATGGACGCTACCTCAGGTGAGGGCGACCATGTCATAGATGGGCGGGAGTTTTTCCGCCACCGTCACGACACGTTCGTTGCGCTCGTCAATACTGATGATGGAGCCGTCGCTGAGAGCGGCGAAAAATTCGCCGTCTTCACCCGGCATCGAGAAAAACCGCATCACCATCCCGCGCGTGCGATGGACGCCGCCGGCTTCGCCCGGCAACGGGGTAAACCCGCGGCCTTGATCGATGCTGCGAAAAATCACCGCGTCGGCACCGAGCGCGCCCAACGACCATAGCGGCGGAGGACCCGCCGCCGCTGCGATGTACATACAATCTTTACGCACTATCAGCGGCACCGCGTAACTGCGGTTAAGGCCTTTGACGAACTGCCATGAATTGCCGCTGTTGACGGAGTAATAGAAGCCGCGTCCGGTGGTGGCGTATAGCCGCCGCCCGTCGCAGGGATCAACCGCGACTGCGTGCACGTCGGGATGGATGCCCTGGCTCAGCGGCTCGAAGCTCATACCGCGGTCGCGCGAGCGAAAAATGCCGCCTTCCTCGACCGCCGCATACAGCACATTGGAATGATTGGGATCGAAGGCGAACGCGCGTACATGCGGAACGTGCGGGGCGGGCGGAAAAGTCCAGCGCTCGCGTCCCGGCATTTTCAAAAACGCCGAGCATTCGGTAAAGCCGCGTCCACCGTCAAGGCTATGCATGATGCGCGCGTGAGAAGTGCCGATGAAGACTTCACCCGGCACGTCGGGCGCGGCCGCCACCGCCCAGACGTCCTCGTCACGCATCAGACCCGGCGTGATGTCCTGCCAGGCACGACCGCCGTCGTTCGAACGCGCGAGCGAACCCTTGCCGCGCGCACTACCCATCTGTGCGTTATGCACCGAGCCGGCGTAGAGCAGATTGGGATCGGCGCAATCGCGCGCCAGGCACCAGACCGACGAAGGCACCGCCAGCACCATCAGCGGCGGGCCCGCGCGCTCGGGATTGAGAATCACGATGCCTTTGGCAGTGCCGACACACAGCCGCATCAAACACCTCCGCCGCGCCCGCTTCGGCCTAAACCGCTGGCGTCAAATTGGAAAGCGCTTCGCCGTTTGATCCTAACGTCCGCTATGAGTCAGTTCCAGCTATTTGCACTCGGCGCGTTAACGTCGTGTCTACCTATGATGGTCTATCGCAGGCATGTGCCGATGAGTTGGCGCTGAAGTTCAACTGGCGCGACTTTCTTCGCATTCGGCTCCAACCGCACGCGCCGCACGAGCATCGTCGCGCCGTGCACCGCCAGCCGCATCCCCGCGTCGTCGAGCGCGAGGATCGTACCTGGCGCGGCATCAGCGACACTCTGTTCAAGGGCCGCTTCGTACAGCCGGAGGCGTTCTCCGTCAAGTTGAGCGTAGGCGCCGGGCTGCGGATCGCAACCGCGCACGAGGTTGTAAATTTCAGTGGCGGAACGGCTGAAATCGAGCCGCGCATGCTCGTCGCGACAGGGTGGTTCGTAGGTCGCCAAATGCTCGTCTTGGACGCGCGCGGGAGCGTTGCCTGCTTTGATCAAATCGACCGCCGCCAGCATCGTCTCGATACCCAGCGGAAACAGCGTATTGAAATAGAGCGAGCCGGTCGTGTCGTTGGCGCTGATTGGCGCTCGGCGCTGAATTAGAATCGGTCCCGTGTCGATGCCCTTGTCGGGCCAGAACCAGGTCACCCCGGTTTCGTTATCACCCTGGATAAGCGCCCAATTGATCGCACTGGCACCACGATGGCGCGGCAGCAGTGACGGATGAAAGCAGATCGATTTGTACACTGGCGTGTAAAGGATGCGCTCGGGCACGATAATCGTGACGAAGGCCATGATCGCGAGTTCGGCGTTGAGCGCTTTGAACTGCGCAAAGGCGGTGTCGGAGCGGAAGGAGGCGAGCTGGCTGAGCGGCAGATTGAGCGCGAGCGCCTTGGTTTTCAACGGATCGGGACGCCCCGACGGCGGGTCCGGCGGCGCGAACACATGTACGATTTCCTCACCGCGCGCGTGCAGCGTCTCGAGTGCTTTTTCGGCAAAAGCCGCCTGTCCAATCAGCGCGATACGCAACGGTGTTACCTCCCAGGCGAAACGCTTTCACGCTACCAAATCGGCCGTGCTCGCGCACCGGTCTCATCTTGCTTCGCTGCTCACTCCCGAGAACCTCGCATACGGCGCTTGGCGGATTCTTCTGTAAGACAAATCCCGCACCTCCTCTCTTATTCCACCGCAAAAAGCGGGAGAGAAGGCTGAGAAAACAGCGGCAGCATTCTGTGGGGATATTTGTTCGTGCAAAATATCACGAGCAGCGCGAGCGCTCTTCCTGCCGCCGGCATGGAATGCCGCGCGAGCGCTCTTCCGACCGCCGACATGGAATGCCGCAAAAAATGACGACTTAGTATTGTACCATGCGTTTCCAGACGCATTCGCGAATTTTCAAATAATGACGCGCATGCCGCGGCAAGTGGTTAGAAATTGATCGCTGGATTAAAATTTGTTAACAAGCGAGAAGGTCGTGTCGTACGTGGGGGGGTATTGCTCCTCTCGCGCCAGCGAGAAGAGCCCGCGCACTGAGCGGAGTGAGCAGACTAACTAGTTGAAGCGAAGCGGAACCAGCATACCAGACGCATCCGCGAGTCCGTTTCACGACATGAGTCCGCAAGCCGCGTTCGGGATTAACAGTCCGCGAAGTGCGTGAACCAGGGAGGTAGCCAGTAGGTCTCGGCTCAAGCTGTTAGTTCATAATCCGCATCATTGGTTTTGTTGGCACAGAGTAGTTTCGATCAGTAAGTAAGTCGCACGCTTAAAACTTAGTCTGATTGAAGGGCTGGCCGCCGCGATTCGCGCGGAGGCGCAGTCGCGATTGCAGTTGGTGCGCATGTGCCCAACGTTGGCGCGGATATTGATCAGGATCTGTCGCCGACGCCTGCGAAACACGCGATGTAAACACTTTCAAACGCCAAAATTGGCAGGTTGGGAAAGCTCCGGCGCGAAGCTGCCGCGTTCGCGCAACGCGCCGCTTGTCCCGCTTATCCGTCATCAGGGAGGAAGCACATGTTTATCGGAACTAGCCAGGGCCGGCCCTTGAGGGGTGTCCTGAAACTGTCAAGCATGGCGACGATTGTCGCCGTCGTAATCGTTTACGGAGCGATCGCCGCCTTTGCCGGCGGCGAGACTATCATGGGCGACACGCTCAATATCACCGCAACGCCGACGCAGAGCCTGATGCAATCGGCTGGCGCCGGCATGGGAACCTCGGCGGGATCGTCCACGGCTGAAAATGCGTGGCTGAGCGATCTGCACATGTCGGGTTTTCTGAATCAGACCTTTGGCATGTGGCAGAATCCATCGGCCTTGCGCGATTTCACCTCGAGCCGCAACAATCTGGCGACCTCACGCACGTGGCTGCAGGTCGATACCAACTACCAGCTCAATAACGAAAATCGCTTTTTTCTGCGCACCTGGTTCATCTACGAACCGCCGTACGCGTTCAATTCAGCCAACAACGACGTTTACGCGGCGGGCAGCGCACCGCCGGGAGGCGCTGGTCCGGCCAGTTACGGCCACTTCATGAATGACTTCTATAACCAGTACACGGTGCGTGATGCATGGTGGGAAACCACCCATGGCCCGCTGTCGGTCTACGTGGGCAATCAGATCGTGGTCTGGGGACAGTCGATCGCCTTTCGCGTCGGCGACGTGATCAATCCGCAGGACACGACCTGGGCCTTCGGTTTTTCCAACCTTGAGCAGTCGCGCATCCCGCAATGGATGATCCATCCGATCTTGAATCTGCCGGATTTCGCGGGGACGTTTTCAAACTTCATCGAAGCCGTGATCATTCCGCGCTACCAGCCCGAATGGTCATGGGATTACGCCGACGGCCGCTACTTCAATGAAAGCGGCGTTTCAGGCAGCGTTAACCAGGGCTTCCCGGCCGCGATGCATGGCCCAAGCGCGCGTTTCGACGTGCATTATGTGAATAAATACTACCCCGGCCGCACGGTAGCGTTGACTAGCATTCACGGGCCGTTCGGCCCTCAGGCCGCGGGCCTCGTCACGCCGCCGTTCTCACATGAGTTCTACTGGTGCAGCGATCTGCAGGCGGCGGCGGCACCCGGCTCCTTCAATCCGGTCAAGCCGGGTGCGCAGCGGGCCTGCCCATTCACACACGATGGCACCGTGAAGTTTGGCCCACTCGGCAGCGGCGCTACGGTTGATATCGGGCAATGGAAAGTGCCGGCGGCGACGCTGGCTAACTGGGAAGAGGGCGTGCGCTACCACACCCTGATTGGCAACACCGAGGCGACGATCTTCTACTTCAATACCTGGGACTACTATCCGGCGTTCTATTGGCAGCCGTTCAGCAATCAATGGCGTGCGAGATTTGCACCGGAGCAATTCGTCGGTGTCACGGCCGACCGGCCGTTGCCGATGCCGACTTCGCTGGCGGAATTCTTTCCCTTGGTTTCGCGCGCCGAAGTAGTTTATTCCAATCATCAGCCATACATGGATATGAACCCGTTCAACCAGACCGCAGTGCGTTATTCCGACACGCTCGATATGATGTATGCGGTTGACCTCGATCAGGCGTACGCGCCGTGGCTGACTTCGACTGGCAACCTGACCGCTAACATCGAGGCACAGGACTACATCACCCTCGATTCCAACGCCAGCATGCTGACTGCTGGGTCGCCGTGGGGTGGCGTTGGTGGCGCCCTCACCGAATCCGTGAACAAGAACGAAGTCAACGTGCTGCTGAATATCGGCAGCTCCTGGTATTGGAGTGCGTTCGCGCCAACGTGGACGATGATCTTCAATCCGAAGGGACGCAACTTCCTGATGTTCCCCTCGGTGCTTCTGACTCCGCCATGGACGAAGAAGTACTTCCTTAAGTTGCAAGCGATCGAAGTGCTGGGCGGCGACAACCAGAGTATTGGCGGCGGCTTGTTCAAAGGCGAAAGCTTCTTGACCGCGCAGCTCCAATACAACTTCAACC
>JBOHWM010000486.1:0-1723 GCA_050736555.1 Binataceae bacterium (SeqCode) | reverse complement strand
ATCCTGCAATTCTTCAGTTGGCCCGAGCGCCGCATCGCTCTGCCCTCAGTTTATCAACGCGCGCTCGAACGAATCCAAATTATGGATCAGTCGGGCTACGACGCGGTATGGCTGACCGAACATCATTTCAGCGACTACAGCGTATGCCCGTCGATACCCGTGATGGGCGCGTACACGGCGGCGCGAACCAAGCGCCTGCGCATCGGCACCGGGGTTACGCTGGCGGCGCTTTATCATCCACTGCGCTTGGCCGAAGAGATCGCGTTACTCGATATTCTTTCGGGCGGGCGCGTCAACTGGGGTGCGGGCCGCGGCTTCGACGCTCGCGAATTCCGCACTTTCAACGTGCCGATGGCCGAGAGCCACGCGCGTTTTCGCGAAGCGGTCGAGATCGTGGTGAAGGCCTGGGAGAATGAACGGCTCACCCATCGCGGCCAGTTCTTTTCGTTCGAGGATATCGAGGTGATGCCCAAGCCGCTGCAACGGCCTCATCCGCCGATGTGGGTGGCGGCGGGGTCGCCCGGCGCGTATCAATGGGCGGCTGAGAATGGCTATTCAGTGCTGATGGGACCGCATCAGTCATTCGTGGAAACAGGGCAACAGTGGGATTTCTACAGTCAGCAACTCGCGGCGCATGGCTATTCCAGCGAAGGCCGCGACCTTCCAATCGCGCGATTTCTGGCTATCGCGTCCACCGATGCCCAAGCCGCCGAGGTCGCCAGGCGCGGCGCGCAATGGCTGCTGCGTACCTATATCGACCCCGCCATGTTCGGTGCCGGTGATCCGACGCGGCGGTATGTTGATTCGGTCATAATTCACGGTACGCCCGAGCGGGTTGCCGGCACGATTGCGCGATTACGCGAAGAGATTCATCTTGACTATCTGATCGGCGCGCCGCTCAGTCACGAAACGTTTATTTCATTTACCGACAAGGTGCTGCCGCGATTACTTTGAGGACGGCACCGCTGAATCATGAGGAGCGGAGTAAATGAAACTGCTGTCGTTTGAAACTGACGGACGCGCACGCGTTGGGGTTTCCTTACCGGAGGGGATGCTCGATCTTACCGGCGCCTTAAGCATCACACATCCGCAACTTGACCGAACCGATTCGCTGTTGGCGATGATCCAGTCGCATATTGATATCGACGCCTTCGGAGAGGAAAGCGTGCAACGGCTGCGGCGTGAACAACGATTACGCGACCACCTGGTCGGCAATTTCAAATGGCTGCCGCCAATTCCGCGGCCGCCCAAAATCCTGGCGCTGGCGTTGAATTACCGCGAGCATATCGAAGAGAGCAAGCTCAGTTTTTTCGATGAGCCGATAATCTTTGCCAAGTACGCCAACAACCTGATCGCGCATGACGATGAAATCGTGCTGCCGCCATTTCCGCAACAGGTTGACGAGGAGCATGAGCTGGCGCTGGTGGTAGGCCGCGATTGCCGCCACATCAGACCCTCGCAGGCGTCCGGTTACATTTTCGGCTATACCATCTGTAACGATGTGTCGGCGCGCGACCGTCAGCGCGAACGGCTCAGGATGGGCCAGCCCTATGCGTATGCCAAGAATTTCGCGACCTTCTGTCCGATGGGGCCATGGATAGTTACCGCCAACGAGATCGGCGACCCACGCAAGCTCAACATGACAGTACGGGTGAACGGCGAAACCCGCCGTACCGGCAATACTTCGGCGATGATCTTCGATCCTTACGAAGTGCTCGCCTAC
>JBOHWM010000485.1:0-4058 GCA_050736555.1 Binataceae bacterium (SeqCode) | reverse complement strand
ACCGGATCGATCAGCACCGACCAGCTCGGCACCACGCTGATGCACGAGCATCTGCTGGTGGGATGGGCGGGCTGGGAGCTCGATTGCACAGCGCCGCGCTTCGAGCGCAAAACCGCTCTCAAGCAGGCCGTCGAACGTCTCAAACAGCTCAAGGATTTGGGTCTCAGCACATTTGTCGATCCCTGCCCCAACGACATCGGCCGCGACGTCGTCTTCATGGCGGAAGTGTCACAGGCAAGCGGCGTCAATATCATCTGCTCGACCGGCCTCTATAAAGAAGACCTCGGCAGTACGCCCTATTTCAAGCAGCGCTCCGCCGAGGAAATCACGGATATTTACACGACGGAACTAACCGAAGGCGTGGGCGAGACCGGGATCAAGGCCGGATTGTTAAAGTGCGCCACCGGCAAGGACCATATCACGGAATATGAAGAGAAGTGCCTGCGCGCGGCGTCGCGCGCCAGCAAAAAGACCGGCACTCCGATCACGACGCATACCGACGATGGTACGATGGGCCGTGAGCAACTCGACATTTTTCAATCCGAGGGCGTGGACTTTTCCAAGGTGATCATCGGCCATAGTTGTGGCGCCTCGGACTTGCGTTACCACACCGACATGCTGGACCGCGGCTGTTATCTTGGTTTCGATCGCTTCGGGCTGGATTTCCTCCAGCCCGACCGCCTGCGGCTGGCCGCATTGATCGGACTTTTGGGCATCGGCTTTGAAAAGCAATTGGTGCTCTCGCATGATTCGGTGGCATGTTGGAAGGGCCGCGGTTTGGAGAATATGCCGGCGGAAACGCTCAAGCTGATTGCCAACTGGAATCCGACGCATATCTTCAAAAACATCATTCCGGCGTTGAAGGAAGCCGGTGTCGCCGAGCGGAAGATCACCACGATGATGACGGAAAATCCGCGCCGGTTTTTCGAAGCTTAACCGGTGGGGTGGGGGGTCTGGACGTGAGCGGGGCGTGTCCGTAGGGACGCGCCTCGCGCCTTTGATCTCGTTGCTTAAGACGGAGCTTGACGCGCCGGCTATTTAACACACGCCAAACACACCTTTGCGGGACACTCCGGCGTAATCAAAGGCTTACCAACTATTTGGACGCAGCCGAAGGCGTGCTGGCGCCTGGCGACGGCTGAAGCTGCCCCGGCTGTGCTTGGGACTGCATCGGGCCGGTACGCATCTCGGTCGCGATAGTGGCCTTCTCCTGCGGTGTAAGATGGGGGAAATGCCGCACCCACAGGATAATCTTCCAGAGATCTTCCGGACTGTGAGTTTTGCCAAAGCCCGGCATCGCGGTCATGCGAATGCCGTTCGCAACGATGTAGAAGAGCACGCCGTCCGGCGCGCCGTCACCACCTTTTTGGAGCTTCGCCACCGGCGGATAGAAATTAGCGCCCACCAGATTACGCGCGCTACCGTCGTAGCCGTGGCAGAACGCGCAATGTTCGTCGAATTCCTCCTGACCGGCCTTCAAATTGGCGGAGGTCGGTTTCAAGGGATTGGTTTCGTGCGGCGCATTACGACCGATCCAGCCACGCAGTGAGTTACGGGAAACAAAGGTTTCCACTGGCCCGGGACGCCCGTAAGTGCCCCAGTACATCCGTGGCATCGCCAGGAAAATGACGACGGCGAGAAATACCGCGACCCCAACCGCGGCCGCGACAATATAGCTGATCACGATAAGTGGCACGCGCACTTCGTCTTTCCTTTCCAGCGGCATGACCAAGCATCAGAGCCGCCGCGTTAACCCGGCGATCACCGTGACGTGAGCGGTTCCTGGAATGACAGACCTTCATGATTGTGCGTGCTTTTGCACCTTCGCGCCATCGCCCGCGGGTAATTGTTCTTGAGCGGAGCGCCGTCAGTCTGGTCCGGCGGCGCGGGTGAATTCGCTCGCACCGCACAACCATCGCCCGCTCGTTACAGCGGCGGACTTTCGCCGCTCAGTTGCGCGAGAATTTGGTCGAAGCCGAGCTTGCGCGTCAGCGCATGGCCAAGACGGTCGAGCAGAACGAATTCGATGGCCTCACCGCTGCGCTTCTTGTCAAGCCGCAGTGCGTCGACAAAGGTCTTATCGAACCATCCGGGCGGCATCGTGGTCGGCAACCCGGCCATCTCAATAAGACGTTGCAGGCGGGCGGCCTCTTCCATGCCGAGCCCGGCGAACGCACATGAAAGACGCGCCGCCGCAACCATCCCGACGGCCACCGCTTCGCCATGGAAATAGCTGCCATAACCGGCGGCGGCTTCCAGTGCATGTCCGATGGTGTGGCCGAAGTTGAGTAGTTTGCGCGGTCCGCCCTCGCGCTCGTCGCTCACCACGATCGCCGCCTTATGCCGCAAGGACTGAGCGATGATCATTTCAAGCCGCGCCGCGTCGCGCCGTAAAATCGCGGGCATTTCGCGTTCGAGACTCGTCAGCATCGGCGCGTCCATAATCGCGCCGTATTTGATCACTTCGGCCAGGCCCTCACGAAACTCCCGCTCCGGGAGGCTCTCCAGTGTGGTTGTATCCGCGATTATCAGGCGCGGCTGATAGAAGGCGCCGATCAGATTTTTGGCTTTGTCATGATTGATTCCGGTCTTGCCGCCCAAGGCGGAATCCACCTGCGCAATAATCGTGGTCGGAAGTTGCACCAGGGCGATTCCACGCAGATAGGTCGCCGCGGCGAAGCCGCCCAAATCGCCCACCACCCCGCCGCCGAGCGCAAATAATACGCCTCCGCGATCGAGTTCGGCCGCAACCAGGCGATCGTAAACCCGTGCCAGCATCGCGAGTGACTTGCTGGTTTCGCCGGCGGGAATCTCAATCAACTCGGGTTTGAAACCAGCATGCTCCAGGGCGATCCGCACGCGTTCGCCATAGAGTCGCGCGACATTGGTATCGGATAGGATCGCCACGCGCTCACTAGTCAGCCCGGCTTTGCGCGCAAGTTCTCCGCATAGCGCAAGCAGGTCCGCGCCGACGTGCACTTGATGGGGATTCGGACCCAGCTCTACGTTGAAGCTGTCCATCGTTGCGCTCTGTATGCCGCGGCTCGCGTGATTACCGCATCGACCACCTGTTCAATCGAGAGGTCCGACGTATCAACTGTGATTGATGCACACGAGTATGCCTCGCGACGCGCCTCCATCAGCTCGGCGATACGTGCGTGCAAGGGTTTGTCGCCTTCCAGCAACATCGGGCGCGCACTCACGCCCCGTCCGATTCGGCGCGCGATCACGTCGGGTCGCGCACTCAGACATATGATCACGCCGCACGACGATAGAACCGCCTGGTTACCGCGATCGGCCAAGGCGCCGCCACCAGTCGAGATAACCGCCGGACGCGGCTGGCTACAATGCGGGCAGCGGCGCTGGTCGTGCGCGATAATCGCGATCACTTCGCGTTCCAGCGCGCGAAAATGCGCCTCACCGCCAGCCTTAAAGATCTCAGCAATCGACTTGCCCGCGCGCGCAACGATCATGGCGTCGCATTCGACCAGCGGCCACGTCAATCGCCGCGACAAGGCGCGCGCCACCGTGCTCTTTCCGGTGGCCATGAAGCCCGTCAGAATCAGCTTGGGCGCCATCTTGCGTTGTCAAAAATCGCGTACCTGTTTGAGGTAGCCGCGATAGTTTCGTTCGATTTCGTCACGCGAATCACCGCCAAACTTCTCCATAAAGGCGTTGGCCAGCTCGAACGCAACCACCGCTTCGGCAATTACCGCCGCCGCCGGTATCGCACACACGTCGGAACGTTCGATCGTGCCGACCGCCTCGGCCTTGGTTCTAATATCGGCCGAGCGCAACGGCCGCATCAGCGTGGAAAGCGGTTTGAAGGCGACGCGCAGGCGCAAAGCCTCGCCGGTACTCATGCCGCCTTCGCTGCCGCCGGAGTTGTTCGACATCCGGGTAAAGCGCCGCGCCTCCGGGTCATAACCGATTTCATCGTGTAGCCGGGAGCCACGCACGCGCGCCGCCTCGAATCCCATCCCGAATTCGACCCCTTTGACCGCCTGCAGACTGAGCAGCGCATGGGCCAGGCGGCCATCGAGCTTGCGGTCCCATTG
>JBOHWM010000484.1:0-16011 GCA_050736555.1 Binataceae bacterium (SeqCode) | reverse complement strand
CCATCGAGCATAAGCTCGATGGCGCCCGCGTGCAGATTCATTGCCACGCCGGCAACGTCCGCATCTTCTCCCGCAGGTTGAACGAAATTACCTCCAGCCTGCCCGAGATCGTTGAACTAATGGCACGTCTGGACAGGCGTGGCGTGATCTTGGACGGCGAAGTTGTCGCCATCGACCCTTCCGGCAGGCCGGCGGCCTTTCAGGAATTGATGCGGCGTTTTCGCCGCATTCGCGAAATTGAGCGGATTCGGAACGAGCAGCCGGTCCGTCTGTTTGCCTTCGATCTGATCGGCCTCGACGACACTCTTTTAATTGACCGTCCTTATGAGGAGCGCTACGCACAGCTTGCTGAACTGGCGAACAATGCTGAAATCGCCCTCGCCGAACGAATCGTTGCTAACTCGGTTGAGCCGGCCGCCCGGTTCTACGCGCGCGCAATTGCGGACGGGTATGAAGGCGTAATGGCAAAGGCGCTGGACAGCCTCTATACGCCTGGGGCTCGTGGCCGTGGATGGCTCAAGATAAAGGCGGCGCGGACCCTTGACTTGCTGATCGTAGCGGCTGACTGGGGTTACGGCAGGCGCCACGGCTGGCTTTCCAACTACCACTTGGCTGCGCGTGACGAAGATGGCGGCGGCCTTATCGAGGTCGGTAAGACGTTCAAAGGTCTAAGCGATGAGGATTTTCGCGAAATGACCGACTGTCTACTAGCCCTGAAACTCAGCGAAGCGCACGGCACGGTGACGGTGCGGCCCGAGGTAGTCGTCGAGGTGGCGTACAGCAATATTCAGCGTAGTCCCCAGTACTCCGGCGGCATGGCGCTGCGTTTCGCGCGCATCGTTGGCGTTCGCACGGATAAAGGGTCGGCGGATGCTGACACGATTGCGACAGTGGCCGCCGAGTTCGAGCGCCAACGCGTAAAGCTGGCGAACTAACGCTTTGGGTCTCATCGTCCGTCTTGTCCGATGCGCATACGTTTTTTGTTCGCAGCGCTGAGTTTTGATCCCGAGTTCGGTGCCTGAATTTGCCCGAATTCGGCTTATTCAGAGATACGCATTGCCTCGGCTCATCTATGAATAGACCTGAAATTGTGCTGGCAAATCGAGGATAGCCACCTAATCACACGCTTTAAGTTTAATCCGACCATGTTAGCGACTATAGATTGCCGTAAAACGTGAACAGCCATATCTTGACATCTAAATGTGCCAACTGCTAGAAGTGTCATGTTCTGTTGCCAGTTTGCAACCGTTCGTTTGGATCCGGTGCTTAAACCGTTCCGGGTCGGACAAGACCGCCGCTTATGATCAGTCTAGCGGCCTGGTCGCATGATGCTTCGAGAGAGCGCAGTGTGACGGCACAGAAGCCAGGCGACAGTCATGCAAGCCGGGGTTACGCGGAGTGCGGACGCGTATCCATGTGAGGCGACGGTTACCGCCAATTAGTGAGGGGTGATTATGAGGCTATCGTGGACCGTGATCGCATCAGCGCTTTTGACGGTCGGACTTTCGGCGCCCGCGCTGAGCGCCACCATCTGTGGTGTTGCGCGCAATTCGCAAGGGGCGCCGGTCAGTGGTGCAACAGTGACCGTCAAAGACAATTCCGGCAAGACCATCGGCCAAGCTATCACCGATAAGGACGGTCATTATCTGATCGGCCATCTCGACAGCGGCCCGATTGATCTTTTCCTGAGCTCGGTGGCGAATTATCAGGCGGGTTCCGGCGCGCTGACCCTCAACGACGTCGGGAAATCGGTTAATTGGAACGTGTCGAATTCGGCTCCCGCCATGGCGGTTGCGGGTGGTACGTGTGCCGACCCGGCTGGGCTGACGGCCGGTGATTGGGCTTCAATCGGCGCCCTTGGGCTGGGTGGTGCGATCATCGCCGGAGTTACGACCGCCTATCTGGCTACTAATCAAAGCGATCATCAGAACAGCCATCCGGTCACTTCGTGGCGATAATTCGAATTCGGAAAGCTATCTGGAGTTTTCCGTTAGACCGGCCGAATGGCGGTTAACCGCTTCGCCGGTCTTGGTAACAGGTCCGCGGCAAACGCGTGGGAATTTGATCGTCGCGGATCATGTTTGCGCGATCCTCGAATAAAGCGGGAAGAGGCATGTGCACACGCAACGCGCTGCGTCTCGGAGTCACCCTGGTCCTTCTGTTGTGCACGGGGTGTGCGCCGACCGGCTCGATGCAGGTAACTCCGACCGAATCCGCAAGTCAACTGACCCGCACCACAGCGCTCGAAACCGATTCCGGGGCCACCAGTCCCGCTGACCTCGAAGGCCTTGATAAGTTGTGGCAGCAGCGTACCACATCGACTATCGAAACTGGCGATTATCCGATCGGCCCCGGTGATATCTTGAGTATTTCGGTCCCGCAAATCGCGGAACTAAGCAAGAGCACAGCGCGGGTCGGAGCGCGCGGCGAGATCACCCTTCCGCTGCTGGGCGATATACAGGCGGCCGGACTGACCGAAGACCAGCTCGAACAGGAATTGGATCGTCGTCTGCGCAAATATATGTACCATCCGCAGGCGACGGTATTCGTTCAGGAATATCGCAATCGGCAGGTTGCGGTGGTGGGTTCGGTCAATAAACCCGGCCTCGTCACACTAATAAGCCCGTCGGAAACCTTGATCGACGTCATCACCCGTGCCGGTGGTTTGACTCCCGAAGCGGCGGATCAAATCGTGCTCATCCCCGCCCAGCCCGGCAGTGGCCATATGGCGCGGCAGGTGGTTGCCGCGACGGTCTTGCCGCCGGCCAATAACGTTGATAAGCCCGCATCCGATGCGCCTGATCTGAGAGTGGCGGCGCCGGGCCAAACCCAGAGCGCGACGCAGTCCGCAAACGACCCCGAAGCGCCGATTGAACCGGGTGTGGCGGGTGCCGCTGCGCAGAAGCCGGTGGCGGATTCGGAAATGTCAGACGCCGGCACAGCGGCGCTTGCCCTGATGCCGACCAATGCCCATCCGCTAGTTATCCGGCTCAAGAGCACTTCCCTGACCGGCGCGGGACGCTTCATCAACATGCCGGTGCGGCCTGGCGACGTGATAGTCGTGCCCGGTGGCGGCAACGTGATGGTGGTGGGCTGGGTTCAGCACCCCGGCTATTTCCGAGTGGGCTCGGGGTTGACTGTGATGGGCGCGATTGGCGCCGCCGGCGGGCCCATGTACGCTGCCAACACCACGGATGTGGCGCTCATCCGCAGCGAACCCAGCGGCAAAGTTACCGTCGCGGTGAATCTGGCCGATATCGCCACGGGCAAGGAGCAGGACTTGCCGGTAAAGGCCAACGATGTGATCGACGTCCCGTATTCGGGGGCCAGGATCGGTCCATACATTTTTTATCAGATTATATCGCGCATGGGCATTATGGGGCCGGCGGTGCCCTTTTAGATGGAACCTTCTCGTTATTTCATTCGCCGCAACGTTTTCCCGCAACCAGCGGTCGAGGCCGAAGCGTTTCCGTCCTATCCTGATGAAAACGAACCGCTGATCGATCTGCGCGCGTATTGGCGGGTGATACGCAAGCATCTACGCTTCGTGATCGGCTTCTTCGCCGCCGTGGTAATGCTCACCGCATTGCACGTGGGCACCGAAGCACCAACCTATACCGCTGAAACCACCATCCAAATCGAGCCGAATGCGCAACAGGGCGCCGACAGTCTGGAAAATCTGATCGAGCTGGAGGCCGCGGCCGACAATAGCGAAGAGTATTACGCGACCCAATGCCAGATATTGCAAAGCCGGAATCTAGCCGCCCAAGTGATCAGAACGTTGGGCTTGACCCATAATCCAGCTTTCGCCGGCCGCAACACGAGTCCCAGCTTGCTCACCCAGTTCGGACACGGAATCAGCATCCGTCTCGCGGATTGGCTCGGTTCGGCGCCGACTGAACCGTCCGTCAAGAGTGATCGCGATCCCGGTCAACTCTTCACCGCCGATCTCAACGGCGATAATGCGGCCGTGCCGATCGGGCTGGTTCATCTCTATCTGCAGGATCTCAAAGTTGCACCGGTCAAGAATACCTCGCTCATCAAGATAAGCTTCAACACTCCCGACGCGGAACTGTCGGCGCGTCTGGCCAACGCGCATGTGCAGGCCTACGTCCGCCAGCAAATCGAGATGCATAGTCAGTCGAGCCAGAGCGCGCAACGTTTCTTGCAAGACAAGCTGGTTGAGATCAAGGAGCAATTGCAGCAGTCCGAGGCTGCGCTCAACGATTATCGCCGGGAGAAGGGGATTATTCCCGGCCTGACTTCACTTGACGGCAAAGATGAAGTCGTGCTGGACCGCCTGGCGGATCTGAGCAAGAGCCTGACCGAGGCGCAGGTCGCGAAAATCGGGCTGGAGGCACAGACCGAGCTAATCAACAAACATCAGTACAGTTCATTGCCAGCGGTGCTGAGCGACACACTGGTGACTTCACTGGATAAGCAATTGAACGGGCTCTACGCCGATCAAGCCGCGATGTCGAACCAGTTCACGCCCGACTATCCGCCCTTGGCGCGATTGCAGGCCCGTATTCACGAGGTACAAGGGGAGCTGTCCACTGAAATTAACCGTGTCGTTACAGGCATTAGAACCGCCTACAGCGAGGCGAGCGAAAAAGAGAATGAGTTGCAGCAGGAGATGGATCGTCAGCGCAAGCTCACCCTCAAGCTCAACGATTCAGCGGCGCAATACGCCATCCTGCGCCGTGACGTCGACACCAACCGCTCGCTCTATAACAGTATCCTGACCAAGCTCAAAGATGTGACCTTGGCGGGCGATATGCAGAGCACCAACGTCGCGGTGATCAGTTCGGCGGAGGTGCCGTCCGCGCCCTCGAGCCCCAACAAGCCGCGGGCGATGATGTTTGCCATAGTCTTCGGAATGGCGGGCAGCGTCGGCCTGGCGTTCGCGCTCGAATTTCTCGACAACACCCTCAAGAATCCCGAGGACGCCGAAAATTATCTGCATCTGCCGAACCTGGGAGTGGTGCCGGAGTTCAAGAGCATGAACGGCAAATCGCCATACGGGCCGCGCGAACTGCCGCAGGAGACCACTTCAAGCGTTTTGCCGCCTGGCAGGGAACTGGTGACCTCGCATGGTTCTTATTCAACCTTGGGCGAGGCATACCGTAATTTGCGCACGGCGCTGCTGCTTTCGCGCGCCGGGGCGCCGCCGAAAGTAACGCTGATAACCAGCGCGATGAGCGGTGAAGGCAAGACCGTCACCTCTGTAAATACCGCGATCATGTTAGCGCAAATGGGCGGACGCACCCTGCTGATCGACGCCGATCTGCGCCGCGCGCGATGCCATCGCGTGCTTGCGGTCGATAATCATCTGGGACTTACTGAAGTGCTGACCGGCTCGCGCACTTTCGAAGAAATGGTGCGCACCACTGAAATTGAAAATCTAAGCTTTCTCAGTTCCGGTTCGGTACCGCCCAATCCGACCGAATTGCTCGGCTCGGCCAAGATGGTCGAGACCATGGCGCAATTGCGCGAGACTTATGAGTACGTGGTAATCGATTCCTCGCCGGTGCTGCCGGTGAGCGATTCTCTGCTCCTGTCCAAACTGGTTGACGGCGTGATGATCGTGGCGAATGGCTCGGGCACTCCGCGCCAGCATGTCAAGGCGGCCTGCGCGCGGCTGGAATATGCACGCGCCAAGATTCTCGGCGTGGTCCTGAACAAAATCAAAGTTCACAGCGCCGGTTATCATTACTATTATCACCAGGACTATTACGCCTACGAAAATGACCTCACGCGGGATGATGACGACCCAGTCTGATGCTCATTCCCATCCGCGCATCTCTCCTCTTTTTACCCAATTCACATCGGTAGTCATTGTCGCATAAGACGGTGCCGTGGCTGTAAATTTGCGCTGGCTCGACCGTAGCGTAACTGCTGGACTGATATTTCTACTCGGCGTCAGCGCGCTGTTCTTTGGCTCGGTGCACCGATGGGCATACAGCGCTGCCGAAATGTTTATCGCGCTGATGGTGGTTGCGTGGGCCGTACGGATAAGCCTGGGCGCACGGCCGGGAGACCAGGACCAGACGGGCGAATCCGCGAGAGGCAAAGGCGGAGAGGAAGGGCGCTCGAACATCGCATACTGGGGTGGAATCGCCACGCCGATCGGTGCGTTTATACTGCTGTTGATTTTTCAATTGACACCACTGCCGCCGGGTGTAATGCGGCTATTGTCGCCAGCCACGTATCATTTCTATGAACTGAGTTTTCCAGGATGGCCCCGGGCACGGCCGTATGCGGAATTGGAACGCGCGCATATAGCTCGTGCCAGGCCGGCAACACCCGTCTTTACGGTTCTGCCGTCAGCCGGTTTCAAAGCCGGCGCGCGCGCGATAACAAAGCCGGGTGCAAAGGCTCCGCGACGTGAACCGCGGGAAGCGGCGCCGGGCCAATGGTTGAGACTGAGATGGCGCGCACTTGCGCTCGCGCCGGGAGTGACGTGGAGCGCGCTCATCGAAGTGTTCGCCTGCACCGCCTTGTTCTTCATCGTACTCACTTATCCGTTCGGCGCACGCGACGATCGCGAGGCGGAGGTAAAGTTTCTTCGTACCATGCTGATCGGGCTGATCGCCGTCGCCGCCGCGGTCGCGCTAATAGGGATGGCCGAGCGGCTGGCATGGAACGGAAAGATCCTGTGGGTCTTCGTACCGCATGATTGGGGTGCACCGGATCTGAGCATTGTGCGCGCCAGTGGACCCTTCGTCGATCCCGACCATTTTGCCGATTACCTGGCAATGGTATTGCCATTGGCATTGGCTGGCGCACTGTTCCCATTTGCCCTGATAAAGAAGGCACGGCGCGAAGATTTCCGCTTGGTTTGCATCGCCGCCGCGTTGCTGATCGGTGCGGGGGTGATGCTCAGCCTTTCGCGTGGTGGCTGGGTTGCCGCCGCTTTCGCCATTTGGCTGATGTTAACGTTGAGTCTGGTCCATGCGCGGGAGCAGGCGCCCGCGATTTTGCGCCGTTTTAACCGGCGCTGGCCGGTCACGCTCGCGATCGTGGTGGTCAGCGTTATCGCGCTATTGATGGTGGTCGGTCCGGCCGGACGCGAAAGCGTCGCCTCGCGCGTTAGCGCGACTATTACCCAGAACACGGATCTAAATTACCGGCCGGCGATTTGGCACGACTCGTTGGGGATGATTCGTGACTATCCGCTATTCGGAGTGGGGCTCGGATGTTGGCCGGAGATTTTCAATCATTACTTGCGACCGCCATGGATCCCATTTTTCTACCGTCAAGCGGAAAATGATTACTTACAGTTCATGGCCGAAACGGGTCTGGCCGGCGTCGCACTACTCATATGGTTTGCGTGGCTGGTGATCGGCGAGTTGCGTCGCGGCGCTCATCGGCTGGCGGAAAGACAATGGCCGATCTATGCCGGGATGTTGGCGGGACTGGCGGCGGTAGGCTTGCATGAATTCGTCGATTTTAGCTTGCGTACTCCCGCCAACGCGTTTCTGTTTACAGTTTTGCTTGCGCTGTGCCTGAGATTCGCCGCGCGGGGCGCCCGGCACCATCCGCTCGAATCGCCGAGGCGCGTCTATTTGACCGCCGCTGGCGCGGTGATTGCGGCGCTGGCCCTGATGATGGCGGCGTTCAGCCAGCCTCCGGCGAGTTATCCCTCCGATATCGATAACCCGGCTACTTTCACGGCGGCGGAACGGACAATCGGTGAGCATCCGGCGAGTTCTTCCGCGCATTTGGCGATGGTCAGAACGATGGGTTCGGGCGCGCTCGCCGCAGTGCGTCTTGAGCAGTTGCGCGCCGCCGTATGGCTTGATCCAAACAGTCCCTATGCGCGCGATTTGTACGCACGCAATCTGGCGGCTGATGGCAACCGGCCAGCGGCACTCGCCCAGATAGCCTTATCGATGTTTCACTCGCCGCGTATGGAGACGCATTACTATTTGGCGCCACAGGTTATCCCCTGGTTGTTGCCGAGCGAGCAGAATGCGATTGAAAGCGGACTCAAACAGGCGTTGCACGATCGGATGGCCGGCGCGCTTGAAACGCTGGCCAATTTTTACGGATATGTAGGGCGTTATTCGGTGGCGGCGGATGAGTATGCGCGAATGGCCGCACGTACTACCGACCCAGCGAAAAGACTGCCGTACCTGCTCGCGGCGGGAAAAGAATACGCGAACGCCGGCAAACTTGATCAAGCCGAAATTGCGCTCAAGTCAGCCGCGGAAATTGCGCCCGCCGACCCGCGGCCGTACGCTCAACTGGCCCATGTCCTGTGCATGAGCGGAGGTGTCAACGCGGCGCGTCCAATAATCGCGCGCGGCATCAGCGAGGGCGCGCCGCCATACGCACTCTATATGGCGCTGGCCGGCGCGGCTCAGTCGGTCGGTGACAAGGACGCCGCCGAGCATGCGCTGCTCAAGGCGTTGAGCTACGAGCCCGATTCCTTTGCGGCGGTGATGAAGCTCGGTTCAAGCTATATGCGGGAAAACAAAACCGATCGCGCGCTGCTCGAATTTCGCCAAGCCACCGAACTCGACCCGCATTCGGCTGCTGCCTTCCTCGGGCTGGGACAGGCGGCCGAAGCGAGCTTTTATTATCACGAGGCCGGCCAGGCTTACGCGCGAGCCGCCGCTTTGGAACCGAAAAGCGCCTACTTGCAACAGCAATACGCGGACTTTCAGGAACGCACCGCCAAATCCGCCACCGAATTACAAAAAAATCAATCGAAGGCCGCTGCGGGCGATGCGTCAGTGACTGTGGCCGGAAGCGGAGCGGCGCTTTCGTCACCATAATCGGCATTTCGCCATTTGAAAGTTCTGTTTCTCAATCCGAGCGGCCATTTGGGTGGCGCTGAACGAGTGCTGCTCGATCTGATGGCCAGTATCAGGACGGCGCGCCCGGATTGGCTATTGCAGCTAATCGTCGGCGAGCGTGGCGCCTTGTTGGAATCGGCCCAGGCTTTGGGCGTTGCGACGGACGTGATTGCGTTTCCGCCTTCACTCGCGACTTTAGGCGATGCTGGCGCGGGCGGACCGGCGGGCGCGCAGGTTGGCTGGCTCACAATGGGTGCCAAGTTCGGCGCGGCGGCATATTCGCTTCATAGCTACGTGAAGAAATTGCGGCACGCGATTATCACGGCGACGCCCGACGTGATCCACAGCAATGGTTTCAAGATGCATCTGTTGGCCGTCCGTGCCACGCCGCGCTCGACTCCCGTCCTGTGGCATCTCCACGATTACGTCGGGATGCGTCCGGTGATGTCGCGGCTGATGAAATTATATGCGCGCCAATGTGCCGTCATAGTCGCCAATTCGATCAGTGTCGCACACGACGCGTGTGTGACTTTGAGAGGCCGTACGCCCGTGTTCACGTTGCGCAATGCTATCGATCTCACGCGCTTTCGTCCCATCGGTCCACGGCTTGATTTGGACGCGCTCGCCGGTATGGAGCCGGCCGCCAAAGGCGTCGTCAGAGTCGGACTGCCCGCCACCACGGCGCGCTGGAAAGGGCACGAAGTTTTCCTGCGGGCGATGGCCGCGATACCTGCCGAATGCCCACTACGCGGTTACGTTATTGGCGGGTCGCTTTATCGCACCACTGGCAGCCAATATCAATTGGACGAATTACGCGAGATGGCGCGGCGGCTTGGGCTCGAACACCGCGTCGCGTTTACCGGATTTGTCGACGATATGGCCTCGGCTATGCGCGTGCTCGATATCGTGGTGCACGCCAGCACGCAACCGGAGCCCTTCGGTTTGGTAATCGCGGAGGCGATGGCGTGCGCATGCGCGGTAATCACCAGTGCGACCGGCGGCGCGGCGGAAACTATCGAGCCGGGAGCCAACGCTTTGACGCATCCGGCGGGCGACGTGGCTGCGCTTGCCGCTTTGATCACGCGGCTGGTCAAGAATCCGACCGAACGGTCCCGGCTGGGCGCCGCGGCCCTGCGGACCGCCACGGCCGCCTTTGATCGCGCGCGCATGGCCGGCGAAATTGCGCCAATTTACCGTCGCATATGCGCTGGCGGCAATGGGGTCGCCGAAGCGGGTGTGGTGCGTCACGCTGAGGGTTGAATGGGTCTGCGGAGATGCGCGTGCTGCACATTCATAGCGGTAATCTTTACGGTGGCGTTGAAACGATGCTGCTCGCCCTGGCCCGCCACACGCATTTGGATTCCGCCACGGAGCACGAGTTCGCGCTGTCGTTCGACTCGCGCATCGCCGCCGAATTGCGCGAAAGCGACGCCGTGGTTCATCTTTTAGGCGAAGCGCGAACGCGCCATCCGTTGAGCGTGCGGCGAGCGCGCCAACGACTGCGTGATTTGCTCGCGCGGCGGAACTTCGACGCGGCGATATGCCATATGTCGTGGGCGCAGGCGATGTTCGCGCCGGCGGTACGCGCGAGCGGGACGCCGCTGGTGTTCTGGATGCATGGCGCGGCCGGACGTCATTGGCTCGAGCGATGGGCCCGCCGGCATATTCCCGATCTAACCATCTGCAATAGTCAGTTCATCGTGACGACACTATCGAAATTGTATCCGCGATGCGCATGTGAGATTTTGCATTACCCACTGACGCTGACCCCGGCCGAACTCAATTACGCCGAGCGGGAGCAGATACGCGCGCAATTCGACACCCCACCCAATGCCTTCGTAATTATCCAAGTCAGCCGGATGGAATCCTGGAAGGGCCACCTGTTACATCTCGAGGCTCTCGCGAAGCTGCGCAATGACCCTGGATGGATTTGCTGGTTCGTTGGTGGCGCGCAACGGCCGCGGGAAGCTCGCTATCTCGAACAATTGCGTCGCCTCGCGGTCCGGTTTGGAATTACCGATAAGGTGCGTTTCCTTGACCAGCGCGGCGATGTGCCCCGGCTGATGGCGGCGGCGGATCTCTTCTGCCAACCGAACCTCGGAGGCGAACCGTTTGGAATTGTATTCGTGGAGGCGATGGCCGCTGGCCTGCCAGTGGTCACGACCGCAATTGGTGGAGCGCTCGAAGTCGTTGATCGATCGTGTGGCTTACTGACGCCACCTGGCGATGCGGCGGCGTTGGCGGCGGCCCTGCGCCGCTTGATTAACGATCAAGAAGAACGGCGCCGTTTGGGAGCGGCGGGCCCAGTCCGCGCGCGTCAGCTTTGTGATCCCACGGATCGCATTGAAGATCTGGCGCTTACTCTTAGGCGTGTCACACGCGCACACAAACCTATCAACGAATGCGCCGCTTCAGAAGCACATGCGCCAAGCTGATCCTACGCGCCAGATTCTTCAGTGGATGCCAAATCGAGGATCGCCGCGACTGTTCGCATCCGCGGAAGCACAACCGACGCGCCGCGACTCAGCCGAATCGCTAATACTAAATGGATAATGGCGAAAACGGCGTGCTCGTAGAGCGCACCCTCCCTGGCTTGCACGCGGCGTTGCTAACCACCGTAAAGGAACTGGAAGGTTTGTCAAAAACCTCTCCAATTCTCGACCTTGGCTGTGGAACGGGCGCCTGGCTCAAACGAATGCATGACGCGGGTTATCGGGAACTATGGGGTGTCGATCGCGACGCGAAGGGATTCGCTGCCAAGGAAGTCGTTCGATTCATTCCCGCCGACCTGGGCGGGAATGAAAAAGTGATTGAGGCGACACGAACGGATTTTAAACTGGCAACGATCATCGAAGTTATTGAGCACGTTGCGAATCCGCAAAAGTTGGTCGAATGCGCCTTTCGTGCACTCGCACCCGGCGGCTGGATGCTGATTACCTCGCCAAACGTCTATTCGTTGCGCGCCCGCGCACGGTTTTTCGCCTTCGGAGGGATGCCATTTTTCGAGCGACGCGCTCATTCGGTTCCAGTTGAAGCCGATCACATTCATCCAATCTTATTGGAAGCATATGAGCGTAAGATTTTCACGCCGCTAGGTTTGATTCTCACCCGGCTGTGGACTCATCCCGAGCACGGCAGCGTCGGCTCACGACTGTCGGCGCGAATTGCCGCTCGGCTGATGCGAATAGCGTTAGCCGACCAATTGCCAGGCGATACACTATGCCTTTTACTGCGCAAGCCGCCGGGAAACCCTGTAGCGGCGGCTCCTTATTGACGCGAGGAAGTCGTTCGCGCCCGATTGTGGTGGCGTTTCATTGGCCACCATAGTTTTCGCCTGGTCAGGCGTTGTGGTCTTGCGGAAAAAACTTGCCGGCATGATTGAGGGCGCGCCACAAGAATTCGGATTGCGGCGGGCTGGTGGATAATGCTGGCGTCGGCATTATGCGTGGCCGCCTTCGCACTCTGTCTGATCGAAGGACGCAAGGCGTTATGGCGCGGTGTCGCGGCAGTGATGGTGGTGGGTTACGCCTACGGCATCGTGCGCGCGAACGTGCCGGAAACGATGGCGCATTTTATCTTCGACGCCGGCGCCGTGGGTTTATACCTGGCGATGTTGCTTCGCCCGCTCAAGCGGATGCAGCGGCTGAGATTGCGGCCGCTGATGCCTTGGCTGATATGCCTTATCGCATGGCCGATGCTGCTCTTCGTGATTCCTATACAGGATCCGCTGGTGCAGTTGGTGGGCTTGCGCGGAGCAATCTTTTTTCTTCCGTTTATACTGCTCGGCGCGATGCTCGAGAACAAAGACTGGTATCGGTTGGCGTGGGTTTTCGCCGGCTTGAACCTGGTCGCCTTTGTATTCGCCTTGGCGGAAGCGCATTTTGGCCTGACGCTTTTCTATCCGCGCAACGCGGTTACCCAGCTTATTTATCGCAGCCGTGACGTGCGGGTGGGCGAGCATAGCCTTTTCAGAATACCAGCGGTCTTCACCCAATCCGCCGCCTATGCCGGTGTGATGGTCGGCACGGTGCCGATTTTGGTGGCGATGCTCCATTTGCAGCGCCGCAAGCGTTGGCCGCGCAACGTCTTCCTTGGCTCGCTCGCGATTGCGGCAATCGGCGTGTTTCTCGCGGCCTCTCGCACGGAAGCGATCTTCCTAATTATGCTGGTGTGCATTGCCACTTTGTCGGGCCGGATAAGGACGCTGCCGTGGGCCGGATGGATGGCGGTATTCGGCGTAGTCGCGTTGTTGGTGGCCACCGTGCCGCGACTACAGCGCGTTACCACCCTCGACAACTCAAAATATGTAAAAACGCGGGTCGAGGGCAGTGTCAACGAGAGCTTCCTCACCCTGATGTTCGAGTACCCGATGGGAAACGGTCTGGGCGGCGGTGGCACCAGCATGCCGTATTTTCTCAAAGGCCGTCTGCGCAATCCGGTCCAGATCGAGAATGAATACGGACTCATCATGCTCGAGGAGGGAATCCCGGGCTTACTGCTTTGGATCGCGTTTCTGATATGGGTGATTACACGCCCGGCCCCGCGTAAGAGCGAGCAATGGTATATTGCACGCTGGCTCGCGCGATTTTTATGCCTGGCTGTGTTCGTGACCGCGGTTTTGGGCACCGGACTGCTGACGGCGATTCCAGGCACTGGCATTCTGCTCATGTACTGCGGATGGCTCGCGGCGCCGCAGCCGATGCCGGTGGCCGCTACAATTACACGCTATCGCGGTTACGCTTACGGTGCGGCCGCGGAGCTTCACGCATGAGCGCGCGACTCTCGAAGATTTTCATGACACGCGGTAAGGCTGCCGCACAGCCGCCCTGGGTGATTGTCGCCGGCGGCTTCCATGCGGGAGGCGCGATGGACCGTGCCAACGCGGCGCTCGCGCGTCATCTGCGCGACCTCGGTGTGCCGCTCCACCTCGTTTCATATCAATTCGATGCCGATATCGGCGATTCTCCCGCAATCGCGACCTATCGGGTCAAGCGCCCGGTCAATTCGGCCATGCTGGGAAAATGGTCGCTCGAGCGTACCGCGTGGACGGTTGCCGCCCGCGTCATGGCTCGAACAGCGGGGGCGCGGGTGGTGGTCAATGGCGGCAATTGCATCTGGCCGGATATCAACTGGGTGCATTATATCCATCGTGCTTCGCAATTTTGGGATGAAGGCGCGCCGCTTTGGTTCAAAACCAAAAACCGGATTGGTTGCCTAATCGATCGTCGGCGCGAACTGCTCGCGCTGCGTAACGCCCGGGTGGTCCTGGCAAATTCGGACAGAACACGCGCCGATCTAATCAGTTTGCTCGGACTCGAGCCTCAGCGCGTGCACACGGTTTATCTTGGCGCGGAGCCGAGTTGGATGCCGGCGGATGCGAATCGGCGCCTCGCCGCGCGCGCGTGGCTGGGCAAGCCCGCGCGGCGTCCGCTGGTCGCCTTCATTGGCGCGCTCGGTTATGACAATCGCAAAGGGTTCGATCGGCTGATGACCGCATGGCGGCGGCTGTGCGCGCGCCCCGAGTGGGACGCCGACCTGATCGCGGCGGGCGGTGGCCGGGCCCTCGCCTCATGGCGCCGCGAAGTTGCCGAAGCCGGCCTTGGCGAACGCGTCACGATGCTCGGGTTCACCTCGCGCGTCACGGATTTACTCGCCGCCGCCGATCTTCTGGTAAGCCCGGTGCGCTACGAGGCTTACGGCGTCAATGTGCAGGAAGCATTATGTGCGGGCGTGCCCGCCATGGTCACTCGCGCGACTGGAATCGCGGAGCGCTATCCGGCCGAGCTGAGCGACCTGCTGCTTGACCGCGACGATGCCGATTCATTGGCTGCGAGGCTATTGCGATGGCGTGCGGATATGAATGGATTCAGGAATCGCGCGGCGCCTTTGGGACGCCTGCTGCGGTCGCAAACCTTGGGTGATATGGCGGCTCAAATTGTCGCGATCGTCGAATCGACACCGCCCTCCGCGTCAATGAAGAATCTGGGTAGGCGGATGCCGCAATGGCTGAGCGGCCATCAACGTGCTTCATGATGGTGATCACCGTCGTCTTGGCGTGGAGCAATCTTTGACGCCGGGCCTTTTGAGCAGGACGGAACTCGATCCACCGACGGTCGCAAACCGGGCGAGCGACGCTGTGCCGCCTTCGGTTCTGACTATCGAGAGCGGCGGCAAATGGAATTTCATCAATCTCGGCGAGTTATGGCGCTATCGCGATCTTTTCTATTTCCTCGTATGGCGCGACGTGAAGGTGCGCTATCAACAGACGGTGCTGGGCGCGGCCTGGGCGGTGCTGCAGCCGTTTCTCACGATGGTGGTGTTTACGGTTTTTTTCGGAAGGCTCGCCGGCGTGCCTTCGGACGGTGTGCCCTATCCCGTGTTTTCCTTCGCCGCCTTGTTGCCTTGGATGTTCTTCTCCAACGCCGTCACCTCCAGCAGTAACAGCCTGGTCGGCAACGCCAGTCTTATCACCAAAGTTTATTTTCCGCGCATCGTGATTCCGGGCGCGGCTGTGGGCGCGGGCCTGGTCGATTTTGCAATCGCGGCGGTTATCCTGTTTGGCATGATCGCCTGGTACGGCATCGCGCTGACTTGGTCCGCGCTGATGCTGATCCCGCTGGTGATCCTGACCGCGTTGTGCGCCGTGGGCGTTGGCATGTGGAGTTCCGCCCTCAACGTCAAATACCGCGACGTGCGTTACGCGCTGCCCTTCCTGATACAGATCTGGCTGTACGTGACGCCGGTTATCTATTCGCCGAGCTTCGTGCCTGCGCGCTGGCGCTGGATTCTGAAAATCAACCCGCTGACCGGCATTATAGAAAACTTCCGCGCCGCGCTGCTGAGTGGCGCGCGAGGCTTCAAAGGCGCCTTCAACTGGAATGACCTGGGGTTTTCGTGCGCGCTCATCGCGGCGGTGATCATTTACGCGGCGTTCGCTTTCCGACGGATGGAACGCGAGTTCGCCGACGTTGTCTGACCCTGGCGAAGCCGGAGCGTCGCACCAGGGGGAGCGCAACCGAACAAGTCTGCGAGACACGTTAGAGGAAGGCCCTGCACGCTGCTGCGTTATAAAGCACTAAGGAACCTCCGCACCAGCTTCCTTTGTCGTTCTGAACGGAGTCTGCGAAGTGAAGAATCCCGGAAAAAACCCCAGGAAAAGAACAGAATCCGGGATTCCTCGCTGCGCTCGGAATGACAACACGAGAGT
>JBOHWM010000483.1:0-2014 GCA_050736555.1 Binataceae bacterium (SeqCode) | reverse complement strand
GCCGCAGCGAACACTGAAAAACCGAAAAAAATGGCGCAAATCTCCTACCGCGAAGCATTGAACCAGGCCCTGCGCGAAGAACTCGATCGCGACGAGCGGGTCTTTATCATGGGCGAGGAAGTTGGCTATTTCGGCGGCGCCTTCAAGGTCACTGACGGCTTGCTGGCGATATTTGGTGAGAGGCGTGTACGCGACACGCCGATTTCGGAACTGACGATCGTCGGTTCGGGCATCGGCGCGGCGATGGGCGGCCTCAGACCGATCGTAGAGTTAATGACAGTCAACTTTACTCTGCTCGCGATGGATCAAATCGTCAATCACGCCGCCAAGATTCACTACATGTTTGGCGGCCACGCCAAGGTGCCGATCGTGATTCGCGCGCCGCAAGGCGGCGGCCATCAGCTTGGCGCGCAGCACAGCCAAAGTCTCGAAGCGTACTTTTTGCACTGCCCCGGATTGCGCGTGGTTATCCCCGCGGCGCCGGCCGATGCCAAAGGGTTGCTCAAAACCTGTGTGCGCCAGGATGATCCGGTGATTTTTCTCGAACATGAATCGCTTTACGGGGTGAAGGGCGAGGTGCCGGAGGGCGAACACCTGGTGCCGCTTGGCCAGGCTCGGGTCTGCCGAGAAGGCAAGGACATCACCGTTATTTCGTATTCGAAATGCGTTTACGATGCGCTCAGCGCCGCTGACGCCCTGGAAAATGAGGGTATCGACGCCGAAGTGATCGATTTGCGCACGTTGAATCCGCTCGATATTACGACTGTGGTCGAATCGGTGCGCAAGACGGGCAAGGCGGTGGTGGTGTATGAGGGCTGGCGCACCGGCGGCGCGGGCGCCGAGATAGCGGAGCAGATTCACGAAAATGCGTTTGACCTGCTTGACGCCCCGGTCGAGCGTGTGGCCACGCTCGACACGCCCATGCCCTATAACGCGCGGCTTGAGAAAGCGGCGCTGCCGAGCGCGGCTGATATCGTGAGGGTAGCGGAACGGTTGGTTTAGTGAACTTTCGCAACCGCGAGCTTTGACGCATGGAGCATGGCTATTCGGGAGAAATGATAAAGCTGTTCTTGGCCTGCAGTCTTCTTAACGAGAAGATGCCCAGTAGCAGTGTCCGCCAGAACCATCGCCCGCGCGCCGCGCCGAGGCGTCTGCTCAAACTAAGGCTGTAAAGGGCCTCGACTACGTGAATCGCCAGCGTCAAGAGAATCAGCGTGCGCGCGGCCAGCAAAATCCTGGAGACGGGCGTGCAGGCCGCGACGGCGAGCGCCATCCAATAGAAGCCCGCTTTCAGCCAATCCGCCTCCTGTATCTGGGACATTCCAACGACCTCCCGCAATCGCGCCGCACGCCGATCCGGATCTCCGCGTACCGGCTTTCGATGAACCAGGTCGGCGGCAAAACAGCGGCGGCCTCGCTTTCGTGCAAGATACGAAAAGGGTTGTGCCATGAGCAATGAGATTACGATGCCCAAGCTCTCCGACACCATGGAGGAGGGCAAAATCCTACGCTGGCTTAAACATCCCGGCGATGAAATCCATCACGGCGACGCCATTGCGGAAGTCGAGACCGACAAGGCTGACATGGTTATGGAGGCGTTCGATGACGGGGTGCTGCAGGAATTAAAGCTCAAGGAAGGCGAAAGCGCTCGGGTAGGCGCGGTTATCGCTGTTATCACGCCCGCGGGCGAGGCGAAAGCACCCGCGCATCCGATTGGCCAGGAGGCCGAAGCGGCAGAGACGGCGTCGCCCGAAGCGGCCCAGGAAGGTTCAACCGCTGAAACCAACGAACAGTCGCTAAAGCCGGTGCCGTCGGCGCGCTCTCAGCGACGCCGCCGCGAAGGTCCGACGGAGTTGCGCGCTGCGGAACCACGTCCGGCCCGCGAGCGCGACACCAAGGCGCGTGCCGGCCGCACGCGCTCGGAGCCGCGAGAAGCCGATGCGGAGTACCAGACCAACAGGGCGCCTTCCGAAGAAGCTCCTGACGGTAATCAGCCAGCGCCACGCTTCCGGCC
>JBOHWM010000482.1:0-3077 GCA_050736555.1 Binataceae bacterium (SeqCode) | reverse complement strand
GGAAGAGCGTTGGCATCGGATCGCGCGCGACCTCGAACGCGTATTATGCGGCGATGAGGACGTGGTCAAGCTGGTTGCCAGTGCCCATCATGTGCGGGCAGCGCAGCGGCGTTTTGTCCGGCGCGTCGCAAGCGAGATTACCGTCGACAACCGCAGTTCCGAGCAATTCACCGTTGTTGATGTCTTTACCCAGGATCGCGTCGGGCTGCTGTTCGCAATTACGTACACTCTCTTCACACTCGACCTTGTGATCCATCTCGCGCGCATCTCGACCAATGCCGATCAGGCGCTTGACGTCTTTTACGTGAGCGATCGGGTGGGGTACAAACTCACCGACGTCGAACGGATGCGCAGGCTGCGGACGGCTTTACTGGAGCGGCTCGAACAAGATGCGGAGCTCCAGCCCATGCCACCGGCGGCGGACAATAATGAGCATCCCTGAGTCGCCGCAGCCCGCTGAGGGACACGCGGCGCCCGCACGCGGCCACGACACCGTGACCGACTGGGACAGTCTCATCGATCAGCATCTTGTGCGCATGGCGGTCGAGCGTGGGTTGAGCGAAAATTCGCTCGACGCCTATAGCCGCGACCTGCGCGACTTCAATAATTTCTGCCGGCTGCACGCGATTTTGCCTTGTGAGCTGGATACAGCCGCGCTTACCGCCTGGCTGGAACACCTGGCCGAACAAGGCTTGCGCACTTCCAGTCAACGCCGCCGAATGGCCGCGGTGCGCGGCCTGATTCGCGAATTGGTCGAACAGAAAATTCTTGAGCGCGATCCCGCACCGGCGATCAGACTCAGACCGATGCCACGTCCGTTGCCGCGTACTTTGAACCGTGTGGATGTGGAGCATCTGATCAATGTGATCGATACGGCCACGATCCGCGGATTGCGCGATCGCGCGATGTTAGAACTTGCCTACGGATGCGGCTTGCGCGTTTCAGAGTTGGTCAGGCTCAGGGCCGCGCAGATCAATCTCGACGAGCGAATCGTGGTGGTGCTTGGCAAAGGCGGCAAGGAACGGATCGTGCCGGTGGGCGGCGGCGCGGTGGAAGCATTGCGTTTCTATTTGGCAGCGCGGCAACAAATGATGCTTGAAGCGCGATCGGAAGGGCGGCGAAAAGCCGCCGCATTCGCGCTCAAGCCGGACGGCGCTCTTTTTATCAGCCGCCTGGGGCGCGCGATGACACGGCAGGGATTTTTCAAGGCACTCAAAGGCTGGGCCGCCTCCGACCCGCGCTTGTCCTGGGTCAGCCCGCACGTGCTGCGCCATTGCTTCGCGACCCATTTGCTTGAAGGCGGCGCCGACTTGCGTTCGGTCCAGGAAATGCTCGGCCATAGCGACATTTCGACGACGCAGATTTATACTCACTTGTCAGGCCGCCACCTGCGCAAAGTTCATCGTGATTTTCATCCGCGCGCCCGGCGAGCGGCCAGCAAAGACGAGGCAGCCGACTAAGTGTCCGATATCCCAGCCCTGATACGCACTATTTCAATTCTCGCCGTGCCGGTCATCTTCGCCATTATCCTTCACGAGGTGATGCATGGAGTGGTGGCGCGAATGCTCGGCGACGATACGGCGGCGCGCGCGGGCCGCCTGACGCTCAATCCAATTCCGCACATCGATTTGTTTGGCACCATCATCCTGCCGGCCCTGCTGGCTTTTCTCCATCTGCCGATCTTCGGCTATGCCAAGCCGGTGCCGGTGGACTTCAGGCGTTTGCACAATCCCCGCCGAGGTATGATTTTGGTGGCGGCGGCAGGACCACTGACGAATTTTTTCCTGGCGATTGTGAGCGCGTTCGCGCTCAAGATGGTGGCACCCCATCTGCTCGGGCCGCTCGGTCATCAGGTGTGGCTGCCGATCGCGCTGATGCTCAAGGCATCGGTTGCAATCAATATTATCCTGGCCGTCTTCAACCTGTTTCCCTTGCTTCCGCTCGACGGCGGCCGTGTCTTGACGGGACTGCTGCCGTTGCGCGCCGCGCGCAGCTTCGCGAAGCTGGAGCCGTATGGATTTCTAATCCTGCTGTTGCTGCTCTACACCGATTCGGTGGAGGCTGTTATCAACCCGATAATCAACGCGATCGCGCGGGTGTTGCTGTGAGCGACAATCCCGAAGCGGCGGCTAGGCTTGAAGATGGCGGGCTGCGTTTTCACCTGCCAATCTACGAGGGTCCGCTCGACCTTCTGCTTCACCTAATTAAGCGGGCCGAACTCGACCCGCATGACGTTACCGCCAGCGTCATCACTGAACAGTACTTGCAATACCTCAACCTGTTGGAGGAGTTGAACCTCGATATCGCGGGTGAGTACCTCGTGATGGCGGCGACCCTCTTGCTGATCAAATCGTTCGCGCTGCTGCCTCATCCGGAGTTGGCCGACGCCGAGGAGGCCGAGGATCTCAGGCGTGATTTGGTTGAGCGCCTGCTCGAATATCAGCGCTATCGCGAGGCGGCGGCCAAATTGGGCGAGCGTCCGTTGCTCGGGCGTGACATCTTTATTTCTCCAGGTGAGCCGATGCCCGAAGAGGACGAGCCGGCACCCTACAATGTTTCCATCTTCGACCTGGTGCAGGCGATGGCCGCGGTGCTCAAGCGTCTCAGTGACCGCGCGCCACGCCAGATCAATCTGCGCGATATCCCCGTCGCCCACTGTATTCCCCGTATCCTGGCCGCGATCGGTGACGCCAGCCAGGTGGAATTTATCGCGTTATTTGAAGAAATCTCGGACCGACCGCTGATTATTGCGACCTTTCTTGCCCTCCTCGAACTTATCCGGCGCGGCGAGGTGCGCGCATGGCAGGATGATCGCTCAGGACCGATTTGGCTCGCCCGAGGCGAGGGCCGTCGCGCGACGATGGCCAGCAGGAGCGATGAACGTAACGAAGCCGCGCCAGCGGACCAAAATGAACCGAGCGCGGCTCACGACATTAAAGCGAACATCGCTGGCGACTCCAACGATGATGATTTCGAAGAATAATTGGAACCAGGTTTTGCGTGGAAGAAGAACGGCTTAGGGCGATTGTCGAAAGTATGCTGTTTGCCGCCGGCGAGCCGGTCTCACTGACTCAGCT
>JBOHWM010000481.1:0-7335 GCA_050736555.1 Binataceae bacterium (SeqCode) | reverse complement strand
CTTCCGCATAGATTCGCTCCATCACGGTGACAAAGCGATCAAGCGTTTCGCGCGTCTCGGTTTCCGTCGGTTCGATCATCAACGCGCCATGTACCACCAAGGGAAAGTAGATCGTCGGCGGATAAATTCCGAAATCGAGCAGGCGCTTGGCTAAATCCAGCGTCGTCACGCCGACGCGTTTCTCCAGACCGTGCGTCAGCACGCATTCATGCATGGTCGGTTCGGACGAGGCGCTGGGATAAAGATGTTCGAGGCGCTTACGCAAATAGTTCGCGTTCAGGATCGCCAGGCGGCTTACCGCGCTCAGCCCGTCACCGCCTAGCGCAAGCAGGTAGGCATACGCCCGCACCACCATCGCAAAATTTCCATGAAAGGAGCGCAGGCGGCCAATTGAATCACTGCGCCGGTGATCGAAATCGTACCGCTCGCCGATTTTCACGACGCGCGGGACCGGCAGGAAGGGCTCC
Organism: Binataceae bacterium (SeqCode); assembly: GCA_050736555.1. Lineage (GTDB taxonomy): Bacteria > Desulfobacterota > Binatia > Binatales > Binataceae > JBOHWJ01. Next base: position 6,868 of record JBOHWM010000481.1, on the reverse strand, counting down.
AGATGGCGCTTGACCGCCACTGGTCCGCATCCGGGTCCACCACCTCCATGAGGCGTCGAGAAAGTCTTGTGCAGATTGAGTTGCACGATGTCAGCGCCCATGTGACCGGGCTTGGCAACTCCCAAGAGCGCGTTCATGTTGGCGCCATCCAAATAGAGCATCGCGCCGTGCTCGTGCAGCGCCGCCGCGATTTCTTCAATCCGCGGCTCAAAAATTCCCATCGTGTTGGGATTCGTCACCATCAGCGCCGCCACTTGGTCGTCCAATAAGCGGCGAATCTCGGCGGCTTCGAGAAAGCCGCGCTTATTCGAGCGCGCGACCATCACTTCGAAACCGGCAAGGGCGCAACTGGCGGGATTGGTGCCGTGCGCCGTATCGGGAATGATGACCTTGCGCCGAACGCCGCCATTTTTGCGATCCCAGGCGCGAATCAGCAAAAGGCCGGTGAGTTCGCCCTGTGCGCCGGCTGCGGGATGCAACGAGACCGCGTCCATGCCGGTTATTTCCGCCAACACCGCTTCCATTCGCGCCATCAGCTCGAGCGCGCCCTGCGCCAGACGCGGCGGCGTATGGGGATGAAGATTGGCGAAGTCCGGCAGCGCCGCCAATTCATCGTTGACCACCGGGTTATACTTCATGGTGCAGGATCCGAGTGGGTAAAACTGCAACGCCTGCGCGAAGTTCAATTGTGAAAGACGCAGGAAATGGCGCAGCGCCTGCGGTTCGCTCACTTCGGGAAAACCTTCAATATCGTCGCGGCATAAATCGCCGAGTAGATCGCGCGCGCGCCGTTCGCTGCGGGCCCCATCACCTAAGTCGGCGCCACGGCGTCCGTTCGAGGATAGTTCAAAGATTAGAGATTCGCGATCGGTTTCCGGCGTTTGAGGAGCGATCGCTTCGTTAAGTTTGTCAGCCTTCAATGCTTTCCACCCAACACGGCCGCCAGCCGTTCAATTTCCATTGGCGAGTTCATCTCGGTGACTGACACGAGCAGCGCCTCGGGAAGCTCGGGAAAGCGGCTGGCCAAAGGCACTCCCGCGATCACGCCCGCCGTTTCGGCCGCAGCCAACGCCGCTTCGAGGTCGGGCGGCATGACGACAAATTCGTTGAAAAACGGCGCGGTGAAAGCTGACTGGATTCCCGCCGCAGTGAGTGTCGAATGCGCCACATGCGCGAGCTCAACGTTGCGCGCGGCCAGCTCGCGCAGACCTCGCCGCCCCATCACGGTCAGATAGACGGTCGCGGCCAGCGCGCACAGCGAATGATTGGTGCAGATATTGGAGGTCGCTCGTTCACGTCGAATATGCTGTTCGCGCGCGGCCAAAGTCAGGCAGAAGGCGCGGCGGCCGTCGCGATCATGAGTCTGGCCGACCAACCGCCCAGGCATCTGGCGCACGTTCCCAAGCCGCGTCGCCATGAAGCCCAGCCCCGGTCCGCCAAATTGTAACGGCAGGCCGAAGCTCTGGCCTTCACCAACGGCAATGTCAGCGCCATGCGCGCCGGGCGACTTCAACAAGGCAAGGGCGAGCGCTTCGGCCGTGACGGCGATCATTATGCCACCGGCGCCATGCGTCACATCGGCGAAGCTTGCCAACGGTTCGATCGCGCCGAACAAGTTGGGATAGCCGATTACCGTGCATAACAAACGTTCGGCCGGAAGCCGCTCCAGCGCCTCGAGCATGGTCGTGCCGCTGGCCTGATCGAACGGAAGCTCCGCCACCTCGAGTTCATTCTGTGGACTCAAATAAGTTTCGATCGTGTCGCGATAATCGGGCCACAAGGCGCGCGAAACTGCGACGACGTTGCGTTGAGGCAGCAACCGCCGCGCCATCAGCACCGCTTCAGCGGCCGCCGATGCGCCGTCGTACATGCTCGCGTTGGCTACTTCGAGCCCAGTAAGTTGCGCGATCATGGTTTGAAATTCGAAGATTGCTTGCGTGGTGCCTTGGCTCGCCTCCGCCTGGTAGGGCGTATAGCTGGTGGCGAATTCGGCGCGTGCGATGATCGCGCGTACGGCGGCCGGGATGTAATGGCGGTAATATCCGGCACCGAGGAAAGTGGCGAAGCCGCCGACACTGCGGTTTTTTGCCGCGAGCGCGCTAATTTCGGCGACCACTGCCGCCTCCTCCAATCCCGGCGGCAGTCGGATCGCAGCGGAGGAGCGCAAGTTAGCGGGAATATGCGCGATCAATTCGTCCAGGCTCCCAGCGCCTGTCACGCCGAGCATCGTGGCAATATCGGCGTCGGTGTGTGGGATGAATCTCATTGGCTAAATCTGATTATCTCCCCAGGATGGTCGAGCCGGGCAATCGGAATACCTCAAGGCGCTAAAAGTCCTTGACGGTCGCTCTCAGGCGGACGACTACGCATGTACGAGCTTCTTTTGGAGGCGATAGAAAGGCAGCTCCACGACCGTCGCCGCCGCGGCTCGCCGGCGAATCTCGACGGTCAGCAAAGCGCCTAATGGAATCGGCGTGCCATTGTCTGAATTCAGGTAGGTAAGCGCGAGCGGCCGGCGAAAACTGGGGGCGAACGTTCCACTGGTGATAACGCCAACTTCCTGCCCATCGCGGAATACCTTGTAGCCCTGCCGCGCGATGCTTTTGCCATCGTCCACACGCAAGCCCGCCAGATATCTGCTTACGCCCTGATCACGTTGCCTTATCAGTGCGCGTTCTCCAATGAAATCATGGCCAAATTTCACAAATCTGGCGAGCCGAGCCATCAACGGCGAGGTTTCGCGATCAAGTTCATGGCCGTATAACGGTAATCCCGCTTCCATCCTGAGCGTGTCACGCGCACCCAATCCACATGGCTTGAGACCGTCTTTCGCGCCAAGGTCGAGCAGAGCGAGAAACGCGGTTTCGGCGTCCTCGGCGCGCATGAAGATCTCGAAGCCATCCTCGCCGGTATATCCGGTGCGCGCGACCATGCAGCGCACCCCGGCCATCTCGCCAAGGCTGAAGTGGAATCGCCTGATTGCCGGCAAAAGCAACTTGGTCGCGCGTTCGAGTATCTTTTCCGCCAGCGGCCCTTGTATCGCGAGCAGCGCTGTTTGCTCACTTTGATCCTGAAAATCCACCTCACGATCAAGCTCGCGCAGCCATTGGTAGTCGCCGGTGATATTACCGGCGTTGACGCACAGCATGTAACCGTCGTCGCGCTTGTAGACGATCAGATCGTCGACCGTACCACCCGTTTCGTCGCCCATCAGGGTGTATTGCGCCTGGCCATCTTGCAAACGCGCTGCGGAGTTGGTCAGCGCGCGTTCGAGCAACGCCAATGCCCCCGCGCCGCGCAATTCAAACTCGCCCATATGGCTCAAGTCAAACAAGCCCGCGGCTGAACGCACCGCCAGATGTTCGGCAATGATCCCGCCGGGATAATTCAGCGGCATTTCGTAGCCGCCGAATTCCGTCATCCTGGCGCCGAGCCTGCGATGCAATCCAAACAGCGGTGTGCGTTTGGCCGTTTCCATCTCTCTGCGTTGATTCTAACAAAGGATGATAAACGTGAGGAACCGCGGCAGCTTGACCCTGCGTGCTTAAGAAGACGCCATGAGTGACGCGGCTCCGGCTTGCTCGACGAGCGCTGATGCTATATTCCGCCATAGGCAGGTCCTTGGAAGTGAAAGCTTCGAAGCGCGAGTTCGTCCTTGGCAGGGTGTTGAGAAAGGCATGAATACAGTCTCACTAGGCTAAGCACCCTGCGCGGAAAATGGCCGCTTCCTCCAACTTCTCTCCCGCTCTTTTTGCGGGGAGATATGAGAGGGGGTGCAGGCGGTGATTTTATCGACAGCCTGTTCGGAACTGCCATGCGCGTTGATGACGAATTGATGTCAGGTCATCGCGCCGGAGGATCGCCACTGACTTCGTAAGGTCGCGCGGAATTTATGTCAGCGATCATAATGGATGGCCGCGAGTTGAGTGCGCGCCTGATGCCCTTACTGCGGCGGAATGCGCAAGAGCTTGCGCAGTGCGGCCAAACACCGGTTTTGGCTGCCGTCCTGACGGGCGAGAATCCCGCTTCATTGCAATATGTGCGCAACAAGCGGCGAATGGCCGAGCAACTCGGCTTCGGGATCGAGATGGTGCGGTTGAGCGCCCAGGAAGCTTCGACCGAGAGGCTGTTGGCGATCATCGGACGGCTCAATGCCGACCGCCGTATCACAGGCATCCTCCTGCAATTGCCAATGCCCGAGAAGGTCGACGTCTTTCGCCTTTTCGACGCTATCGATCCGGTCAAGGATATCGACGCGGTCGGCGCGGTTAACGTCAGCGGCTTTTATCGTGCGCAGCAAGGCGGTCTGATTCCATGTACGCCGCGTGGCGTACTGACCATGATCGACTATTACCGAGTGCCGGCTGACGGTGCGCGAGCGGCGGTGATTGGGCGCAGCGATATTGCGGGCAAGCCGCTGGCGATCATTCTAGGCGGCAGGCTGCGCAATGCGACCGTCACCTGGTGCCATCGCCACACGCGTGATCTGGCGGCAATATGCCGCGAGGCGGACCTGCTGGTGTCCTGCGTCGGTGCGGAATTGCAGCGCCGGTTTCTCATCACGGCCGATATAGTGAAACCCGGCGCCTGTGTGATCGATGTTGGCTTTAGGCGCATTGGGCCGGGAAAATTTGCCGGCGACGTAGATTTTGACGGGGTGAAACAAGTGGCCGGATGGATTACGCCAAATCCAGGCGGTACCGGACCGATGACCGTGGCGGCGCTGATGCAAAATCTGATCGATGCGGCGCGCCGGATGGCGGGGCTGGAACGCGTAGGGTACAACCTATAGGGTGTCTCGGCGACCGTTAATTCTTCATTTAAGTCCCACGTAAGTTTTGTTCCCATTCAACGCAACGCAAATTAATAAGGATAGTCGAGCAACGTCTCATGGCGTCCGCCGATAGTTCAAGCCCTCCACCAGGAGAAAAGCGTACCCTCAGCGCGGTCCTGATTGGACCGCCGCGCAATGTTCGCGATCCCGAAATTTTCCACAATCTCTCGTTGATTGCCTTTTTGGCGTGGGTGGGACTGGGTTCGGACGGCCTTACATCCTCGTGTTACGGTCCGGAAGAAGCCTATCTTGCCTTGGGACCACATCAGTATCTGGCAGTCTTTCTCGCGATGCTGACGGCGCTCACGGTGTTCGTGATTTCGGCGTCCTACTCCCAAACCATCGATTTGTTTCCCACGGGCGGTGGCGGCTACCTGGTCGCGACCAAACTGCTGGGCCCCTATCCCGGACTGCTGTCGGGCGGTGCGCTGGTGGTCGATTACGTCTTGACCATCTCGGTCTCGATTGCGAGCGGCGCCGATGCGATTTTCAGCTTTCTACCGGTTCACTGGCTGCCTTACAAATTCTGGCTCTGCATCCTCGTGGTGCTGATCCTGGTGGCGATGAACCTGCGCGGCGTCAAAGAGTCGGTGCTGTCACTGCTGCCGATCTTCATCGCCTTCCTGATAATGCACGCCTGGCTCATCAGCTATGCGCTGGCGGCCCGCGCTCCGGAAATGCCCTCCGTCATTCATAACGCGATGCACGAGGTCAACAGCGGAATCAGCACCATCGGGGTGGTCGCGCTGGCGGTGGTCTTCTTTCGCGCTTACAGCATGGGCGCAGGCACGTATACCGGCATCGAGGCGGTAAGTAATGGCCTGCCAATCCTGCGCGAACCACGCACCGTGACCGGCAAGCGCACCATGATCTACATGGCGCTTTCACTTGCATTTCTAGCCGGCGGCATTCTGTTCGGCTACATGCTTTTCAATGTTCAGCCGATAGAGGGTAAGACGCTCAACGCGATTCTGTTTATCAACATGAGCCGTGGCTGGTCGGTAGCCGGCTTCCCGATCGGCACCGCAGTCGTGACTTTCACCTTGATAACCGAAGGCGCGCTGCTGTTCGTGGCTGCGCAGACCGGTTTCGTGGACGGGCCGAGAGTGCTGGCAACGATGGCGACCGACCGCTGGATGCCCCGGCGATTCGCCAACCTGAGCGGCCGGCTGGTGACACAGGATGGCGTGTTCGCGATGGGCCTCGCGACCATCCTGATTCTGATCGGAACTGACGCCCATGTCGGTGTGCTGGTGGTGCTTTACGCAATCAACGTGTTCATCACCTTCACGCTTTCGCAGCTCGGCATGACCGTGCATTGGTGGACATCACGCCGCGAAGAACGCAAGTGGATGCGCAAGTTGCTGATTAACGGAGTCGGCTGCTTCTTTTCCGCCGCCATTCTCCTGATTACCGTGACGGTCAAGTTCGACGAGGGCGGCTGGGTCACGATCGCGATTACTGGGGGATTCATTGCACTGTGTTATGCGGTGCGGCGTCACTACGATATGGTCGGCCGCGCCATCCAGCAGCTCGAGGCCAACGTCCTGCCGGAGATCTTCGCCGCCGCCGAGCGCAAGCCTGCCGAGCGCGATCCCGAAGCCCCCACCGCGGTGCTCCTGGTCAACGGCTTCAACGGACTGGGGCTAGCCACTCTTACCACGATCCCGCGTCTATTCGACGGGCAATTCCGCAACGTCGTGTTTGTTGGCGTTGGCGAGGTGGATTCAGCCTTGCTCAAAGGGCCGGAAGAAGTGCGGCAGCTTGAACAACAAGTGGCCGACGACCTGGTTGAATACTGCCGTTTTGCCGCCGACCTAGGCTTCCATCCGGAATTGCGTACGGCCATCGGCCCCGACGTGCTGCTCGAGTTGCGGCGCTTATGCCTGGAAGTTGCAAGTGAATTCCCTCATGCGGTCTTCTTTGCCGGCAAGCTTATTTTCAGCGAAGCGCTGGACGGCTTCATCAGCCGCTTTTTGCATAACCATACGGCCATCGAACTGCAGAACTGGTTGCAGCTGCATGGACTCAGCA
>JBOHWM010000480.1:0-3622 GCA_050736555.1 Binataceae bacterium (SeqCode) | reverse complement strand
GTGTTACTAGAATCGATTTCGCGAGACGAAGACTTTAGTGATCCACTAAAAGTGCTTGATTTGACTAAGCTTTTTTGGTGGGCAGGGGCAGAATCGAACTGCCGACACGAAGATTTTCAGTCTTCTGCTCTACCGACTGAGCTACCTGCCCAACTTCTCGAACCGGATTCTTTATCGTCAACGATAGAAGCGCGCGCTGCCGTTTACCAAAGCATGCGCACGGTCTTTAATTGCTACCCGTCCCCTGTCTCCGTTGCAAGTCGCAGCTATATCCGAGTGCTCACCCGTCCCTATGCGCGATTCGCATCATTCGCCCTCGGCGAAGCTTTAGCGGTTTGGCAACGCGGCCACCCGTGATTCAACGAGGTCAATCACTCGGGCTTCAAGATTGACGCCATCCAGCGCGTCGACTTCCTGGATCCCGGTCGGGCTGGTGACATTAACCTCAGTCAGATAATCGCCGATAATGTCGAGACCGACGAAATAGAGCCCGTCACGATGCAGTCGCGGCCCCATCATGCGGCAAATTCCCCGATCCCGCGCGGTTATTTCCGCTTTGACACAATTACCGCCAACGTGGATGTTGCCGCGATGCTCATCCGCGCGCGGCACCCGCAAGGTACATCCGAGTGGCTCGCCATCAAGCACGATAAGGCGCTTGTCGCCCTCGCGAATCTCGGGCAAATAGCGCTGCGCCATGATCGGCCGTGACTCGAAGCGCGTGACGGTTTCGAGAATCGCGTTAAGATTACGGTCTTCCGCACGCGCGAGGAAAACTCCTTCACCGCCGTGCCCGTCGAGCGGCTTGACGATCATTTCGCCGCCCTGATGCGCCATGAACTTCTTCAACCGCGCAATTTCATAAGTGACCAGCGTGGGCGGAATGGCGCCGGGGAAGTTGAGCGCGTAAAGCTTTTCGTTGGCTTCGCGCAGACCGGCGGGCGCGTTCATTACAAAGGTACGGCGGCTATCCGCCAGACTGAGCAGCATGGTTGCGTAGAGATAAGCCGCGTCCGCCGGCGGATCTTTACGCATAAAGATGGCGTCGAACACCTCTAGCGGCCGATCAGCCGCTTCGCCAACAAAACGGAAACAGGGTGTCGCGCGCATCACTTCGCAGCGCCGCGCGCGGCCGAAAACCTGATGGCCGACCGCGTACAAATCCGCGATTTCGAGATGATAGATCTCGTGCCCTCGCCCGAGCGACTCCAGCATGAAAACGAACGTGGTGTCCTTGTCGGGCAGGACGCTTTCCAGCGCGTCCATCACGAATGCGAATTTATATGCCACGCTTCAGTTTTCCTTATCCAATTCGTGGAGCGCACCGCTTATCTGGCCTAGGGCCGCAAGCGCGGCAGTCTCGCTGCGCAGCCGATTGATACCCAGTCCGGCCGGGACAAAGCCAGCCGCCCGCATCGCCGCCTGCTCGGCGAAGTCAAAATCCCCCTCAGGCCCGCATGTGATAAGAATCGCGGAGGGCCGTGCCGCGCGTACTATCGCCGCGATAGGCCGGGCGCCTGCCATGCACATCAACGCGAGCGTGCATGACGGAAGCCGCGCGGTCATCGTACCTACGTCGCATGGTTGCGCGACTATCATGGCATCGGCACGTAGTGACTGCTTGGTGGCGGCGAGCGCCAGCCGATCCCATCGCGCGCGCCGCTCCGAGCCTGGATTGCGAGCGACGCCGCGCGCGCATAGCAGTGGCCATAGTTCGTCGGCGCCCAGTTCCGCGGCTTTCTCAACCATGAAATCCATGCGCGGCCCTTTGATTGTCGCCGCTGCCAGGATCAACCTGGCGCGCCGACGCGATTTCTCCCGCGAGTGAATTTCAACGAGCGCGCACGCGGTTTCATAGGCGATTAGCTGTCCGTCAAATTCGCTACCGTTCGCCACCAGCAGGCTGATTCTGTCGCCGGCCTTGAGCCGCATCACGTCGCGCATATGATGCAACTCAGTGCCGCTCACGCGTGCCCGGTCGCCGTTCAGCGCGGAGGCGCCGACCACGAAACGCGGCACGCGATTCATCGCCGCAGCACCAGTGCCGTCCATCCGCGATCGGTGCGCGAGTCAACCAGGGTCAAGGGTGGTTGATAATGGCGCAGAACTTCTGCCGCCTCGCGCGCGAGAATACCAGCAAGCACGAGACATCCGCGAGATGCCAGGTGCCTGATTAGCACGGGCGCCATTTCTATCAGCGTCGAACTCAGGATATTCGCCGTGATTAAGGGGAAGCGGCTGCGAATCGAGGCTAGCGAAGTGGTGCTAAAGTTAATTCGCTCGGCGACGCCGTTGAGTTCGGCGTTCTCGCGCGCATTGTCGAGCGCGGTTGCGTCACAATCGATCGCGACTACCTGATTTACCCCGAGCTTGATCATTGCAAGCGAGAGAATCCCGGAGCCGGTGCCGACGTCGAGTGCTCGCTGAGGTTTATCCGCATCGCAGAACTGCTCGAGCATGCGCAAAACGCCGTAAGTCGAGCGGTGATGGCCGGTGCCGAAGCCTTGTCCGGGTCGAATCACGATTGAGAGACGGGCGCCGTTGGTTATGACCGTGTCCCAAGGCGGCACGATCATGAAACGCCGGCCGATCCGAAGAGGACGAAAGCGCGTTTGCCATTGCGTTGCCCAGCCCGGATCTGACAGGCGTTCAAAGCTGTAAGCGGCGGCATGCCCAACAAGCTTGTTAGCTGCGGCAAGGCCAAGCCTGGCATGCGCGCGCGCGGTTGACGCAGGACCCGAAAAATAAACTTCAAGACGGACTTTCCCGCAGTGCGCGATGCCGTTGGGCGACACCATCTCCGCCAGCGCGCATCCCAGCGCGCCATGATCGACCATAACGGCTGCCACATCATCGGCCATAGCGGCCGGTGTTTCCACCGTCAGTTTTATGTATTCCTTCGCTTTTGGCCGCACCGCCATCATTTCGATACCCATGCCCGGCCCGCGCAGTTTGCGCAATACCTGGACGGGGGAATCCGGCCGCCTGTTGCGAAACCGGCGGGCGCCTTTCCAAACAAGGTGAACCGGCTCACCGACTCGCGTCGCAACGCGCCGGTGTTGAAAACCGACCTCTATTCCACCCCGACCAAAATAGCCAACAACTGCTTGGGGTTTTCGCGACCCGGGTGGGTCAAGGTCGGTCAATTCGGGCCAATTTAGGTCATAAAAAAGCGTATGCAGTGCCCTTTGGTTTTCAATGTTTCTCCTTAGGAAACCAACGGGCCACGATCGTGGGCGTGCCTTAGCGCTGAGCCGAGGCCCGCCGACGCATCAGCATGACGGCGATCGCCTTTGGCGGAGCGCAGCGACCGGTTGGAATCCTCTTCGACGACACGGCTTTAAAAGCTGTCTTCGACGCGGAACCTTCCGCCGTGCCGCTGTTCTTGGCGCGTAGTAAACTTCACATGTGGCCGCGCTCGAATGACTGCGGAAGGGTGTATTCCTCTGGTGCGCCGTGCCGCCATCATTTCGATACCCATGTGCGGACCGCGTAGTTTGAGTAATGCCCGGATAGGAGAAACCGGCCGGCTATTACGAGGCCGGCGGGCGCGCTTCAATACAAGATGATGGCTCACCGGCTCTCGTCGTCAGGCGCCGATTGGTCTGGGACGGTGTTGAAA
>JBOHWM010000479.1:0-3167 GCA_050736555.1 Binataceae bacterium (SeqCode) | reverse complement strand
GCGTTCGACGTAATTGGCCTTGATGTCACTGCCGGCGCAAAAGGCGCGCTCGCCGGCACCAGTTAGAATCGCAACGCGCAAGGCCGGATCATCGCGAAATTCAATCCAGATTTCCGCAAGCCGGGCGTAGGTCTCGTAATCGCACGCGTTCAAACGTTCAGGCCGATTGATCGTGACATAGGCGACCGGGCCTTTTTTCTCAAACAATACCTTCATTGCAACCCTCCTCTGACGCACGCCGCCTCACACCACGGCCGCGACGCACCAGGAGAACCGCCACCGTTCACTCGCCGAAAAAAACCAGCGTGCGAGCCTCGATACTCTCGCGTGGCGGAGCATCGGGCGGGCTGTTCGGGTCGGCGAAAGCGGTATGGGCGGTAAAGCGCGTAAAGCGCTCGTCCGAATCGTAGCACTTCAGCAGTAACACCTCGTCGGACCGCATCAGGGGAAAGTAATACCAGCGATGGCTGGGATTGTACGCGACCGAATAAACTTCGCCGGTGCGATCACGATATTTCAGATCGGTGGCAACAAAATCGCGCGGCACCATGCTGCGGGCGTCGCACACCGCAAGCGGCGATTCCCGCACCGGGCCGGTAATCGGGCGCCATACGTTGATTACGGCAAAGCGATGTTCGAGTAGCGCCTCCGCCTCCTCGCCCATCAGGTCGCGGACACGCTGCGGTCCGGATTTCAAGGTGTAATCATTGTGCGCCGCTTTGACCGGCTCACGAGCGCCGTTTTCACCCCGCTTCGCCATCGGATCACATCGCACATTGTGATCGAAGACGAACACGCGAGCGGCGCCCGTAGCCTGCCGCACCATACGCTCGCATTCCGGATAATAGACACGGCGCACTTCGCTTTCATCGTAAAAGTTCGACACTGAGGTTGCCGCATGGATTAGCTCAAACCCTTGCCGGCCAAGCGACAACTCACCCAGCAACGCGCGGCCGTCGTGGATTGTCACCTCGTGCTCGCTGAAGCGCCAGGTGCGCGACGGCAGTCCTGGCTCCTTGTACATGTAGGTCGCAGGTTTCTCGCTCATGTCGGCCAGGTAATTGAGCGAGGTGCGAACGTCGCCGGAATTTTGCACGGCTTCGATTTCCATGTCGTTCTCCATTTTGCAGAAACGCATCCGCTGCGCCATTTCAGCGCACTTATCAATGCAACCTTATAACGCTTGATCGCTCTTCGCCAGAATCCGCACCGCCGTGAACGAGGTCTCTTCGCGCGGAAATTCTGCGTGCGAAGAGAAAGAAAATTGGCGGCGCGGTTGACAACGCGACGGGCAAAGCGATATTGAGAATCGTTCTCAATACAAGAGGAGCACTTATGCGCGTCCCACATCGTCCACTCATAAGCTCGGCCATCGCCCTCAGCGCGATTCTCGCCGCCGCCTCAATACCCGCCGCGCAAGCCGGTAACGAAGTGATAATGCTGCGATACCAGGATAACCGATACTCTCCGCAAACCGTCAAAGGTGGCGCGGGCGAACCGCTTACTCTCAAATTCTTGAATTCGAGCAAACGCACGATCGAATTCGAAAGCTTCAAACTGAACCGCGAACGGGTAGTCCAGCCGGGTCAAACGATTACCGTCCATCTGCCTGCGCTGAGCTCGGGCAGTTACGATTTTTACGACGATTTCCATCAGGACGTGCCCGAAGGCACTATCGTCGCGAAGTAACCGCAGAATGCTAACAGTGCTGACGCGGCCGTGGCTAATTGGCCTTCTGACAGTGGGTGCGGTACTGATAACTATCCAGTTAGTTCCCGTTGAACGCACCAATCCCGCCGTTGAAGGAGATATCGGGGCGCCACCGCCTGTGGAATCAATCCTGAAGCGGGCCTGCTACGACTGTCATTCCAATCTCACCCGCTGGCGTTGGTATAGCCACGTCGCACCCTTTTCGTGGCTGATGGTCCACGACGTCAAGCTGGCGCGGATGGAAGTCAATTTTTCACGATGGAGTTCCTATTACCCGCAAACACGCCGCCGAAAGCTCGAATGGATCGGGCGGGAGTTGGCTAATCAGGCAATGCCGCCGTGGCAGTACCGGCTGGTTCATCCGGAAGCGCGGCTGAGTAGCCATGCTCGGGTCATGCTACGGCAATGGATCCAATCCTCACTGACGGCGGCAGACGCACCAAATATCAACTGAGAAAGATGCTAGCGTGAGTACACGTATCATACTTATTATTTCCACTTTTGTGTGTATCGCCCTATTCTTCGCCCGCGACAGCTATGCCCAGATTGATCCATGGGAGTTCGAGGTTTACCCCTACGCCACTGAACCAAGAGGCATGGTGGAGATTGAAACCGATAACGCGATCGTCGCCAACGGCCACAGCAATGCGGGCGAAGGCACTTCTTCGGGACAATTTCGCAGCCAGGGTATTTGGTACAATCAGTATGAAGTCACCTACGGACTAACCGACCGGATTGAAGCCGCGGGTTACTTGAAACTCGCGGAGGTTCCTGGACATGGCTTTTGGTATGCTGGTTCGAGCTACCGTTTGCGGGGGCAACTATTCAATCCCGGAGAGTTGCCAGTTGATCTCGGATGGTATGCGGAACTCGAATGGAACCGCACGCCACAGTTCGACGATGACGATTTCGAACTCGAATTGCGGCCGATTATCGAGAAAGACATCGGACCATATTCGATTGTGATCGACCCGGTATTCGAAAAGCCGCTTATCGGCGAGAGTAGCAACCGCTGGTTCGAATTCGGGTATGCGACCGGGTTTTACTACCGATGGTCGCGCTATTTCTCACCCGGCGTGGAATTTTACGGAGGTATCGGACACCTCAACGACAACGACCTGCTAAGGCAACAGCAGCATTACGTATTTCCGGTCGTATGGGGGGAACTGCCACACGGAATTGAGTACAACGTCGGTCCCGGCGTCGGCTTGACCTCCGGCTCCGATCGCGTGGTGCTGAAATTCAATATCGAACTGGAGCGGTATATTGGCGCGCTCATCGGTCCGTCAGCCGACACCGGATGGTTCTTCTAGCGCGTCGGTGAGCCACTTCATCCGCCACGCGCCGCGTTCATAGAAAAGGGCGGCTCCGCGTGAGCCGCCCTTTCCAAGCTGCAAAAACGACTGACCGGCTATGCCGCGCGAGCGGTCGGAACCCCCTCAACCAGCGGCTTGGTC
>JBOHWM010000478.1:0-11866 GCA_050736555.1 Binataceae bacterium (SeqCode) | reverse complement strand
CAATGAGTAATCAACGCGACAGCCAGCCGATGAGCAATGAGGGATTCACCGAGCGCCTGCGCAAAGTGATCGCGCGCGCGATCGGCGCCACCGCGACGGCGCATGACTTGAAGCGTCTGACGGGCGGCGCCAACAAAACCACGTGGTCTTTCGACGCCGATGTTGGCGGCGTGCCGCAGCCGTTAATTTTGCAGATAGCGACAGAAATCGAAGATCCGGTCGCGGGCTTCGTTCCTGGTCTCGAGCCGGAAGAGGACGCGCGCGTGATCATGGCGGCAGTGGCGGCCGGCGTGCCGGCTCCGCATATTCGCGCGGTCCTCGAAACAGCGGACGGCCTAGGCCGCGGCTACGTTACTGAACGGGTGTCGGGCGAGGCCCTCGGCGCGCGCATCGTGCGTGACGCTCAGTATGCTGGCGCGCGGACGATAATGGCGCGGCAGTGTGGCGAAATTCTCGCCGCGATTCACAGCGTCGACGGTACGGCATTGCCTTTTCTTGTTTATCAGGACGCGGCCGCGCACGTCGCCGCTCATCGGCGCATCGTTGATCATTACGGCTTCCGCTCGCCGGCCCTTGAACTCGGTCTGCGTTGGGCGGCGGAAAACGCACCCCCCGCAACCCGGCACACGGTCGTGCATGGCGATTTTCGCTCCGGCAACCTGATTGTCGGCCCAGAAGGAGTGCGATGCGTGCTCGACTGGGAGTTGGCGCAAAGTGGGGATCCGATGCAGGACCTGGGATGGCTGTGCGTCAAGACTTGGCGTTTTGGCGGCACCGCTCCGGTCGGCGGGTTCGGTTCGCGTGAGGACCTTTTCGCCGCCTATGAGCACGCCAGCGGTTATGCGGTTGATCCGCGCCGGGTACATTTCTGGGAGGCCTTCGGCAATGTCAAATGGGCGATCGACTGCCTGCGCCTGGGCGCACGCGGAGTCGAGGAAATCGGGCTCGAACGCTGTGCCATCGGACGACGGATCGAAGAGCCGCTGTGGGATTTTTTTAACCTCATAGACGAACGCTCATAGAGGGATCTAGCGACATGCCACGAAGCACGCCGGACGCACCGACCTTGTTGAAGGCGGCAGTGAAGTATCTCGAAGAGGAATTGATGCCGTCGCTCAGCGACTATCATCGATTCCAGACTCGGGTGACGATCAACGTGCTCAATACGGTCCGCCGTGAATTGGAGATGCGTCCGGCGCAGGCCGCGGGCGAGCGCGAGCGGCTGGCCGCCATCTTGGGCCATCCAGGTGAAGTCGAGGCGCTCAACGACGAACTGGCGGAGAAGCTTCGAACTGGCATTATCGTGATAGACCACCCGGGCCTGCGGGTGCACATCCGGCAATCGCTTGCGGATGCGCTGGCAATTAACAATCCGCGTTGGCTGAACCGTTAGGATTGCCATGCATGGGGAAAGCCGCGTTGCTACCGGCCAGTATGGGGCTATTTGGTGTTTACGAAAACAATCCGAATCAAACTCGCTATGAAAAGAGCAATCATTGCAGTGTGCTTGAGGAGCTGACGATGAAAGTCGTGGTGGACCACGTTTTATGCGAGGGTAACGGCCGTTGTATCGAAGTGGCGCCGGAAGTGTTCGAATTGCGTGACGACGATCGCAGCTACGTGCTGATTGAACAGCCGCCCGAGTCGCTGCGGTCCAAGGTTGAGCTGGCCGTCAACCTGTGCCCGCGCCAGGCGATTCGGCTGATTAAGGAATAGCACTGAAGTGTTTGGTCGGGACGTCAAACCTAATCCTGGTCCGATAGGATCAAATATGACAGCACTCACGCTGGAAACGCTCGACATTATAAATCCCGATCTTTACGTGGAACGTGGCTATCCACATGCCGCGTGGGCGCTGCTCCGGCGCGAAGCCCCGGTGTTCCGTTATGAACGGCCCGACGTCGAGCCGTTCTGGGCGATTACCAGGCACGAGGATATTGTAACCGTCTCGCGCCAGCCGGAATTATTCAAGAGTAGCCAACTGCTGTTTGTGACGATTCAGGAGTCGGGTGCGCCGGCGCCCGACGAAGCCATCTTGCGCCAGCTTCTCAACATGAACCCGCCCGAGCATGGCGCCTATCGCGCCGTGGTTAACCGACGCTTCACGCCGCGCGCGGTGATGCCGCTGACCGCGCAGGTGGAGCAAATCACGGCGAAAGTGCTCGACGGCATCATGGATAAGAGCGAATGCGACTTCGTCACCGAGGTCTCGGCCAAGCTGCCGCTGGCGGTGATCGCGGAGATGTTTGGAATTCCGGGCGCGGACTGGAACATGATGTTTCGCTTAAGCAACGCCATGATCGGACCGGCGGATCCGGAATACGCTGGCAGCGAAACCATCAAGCAAAATCTCGAACAGGCGCGCATGGAATTTTTTCAGTACTTCATGCAGCTAATCGAGGACCGCCGCCGCAAATCGGCGCGCGATGATCTGGCGGGCGCGCTGGCGACCGGAAACGTGAACGACGAGCCGCTGCCGCCCTTTGAATTACTGTCCTACTTCGCACTGCTGATCATCGCCGGTAATGAGACAACGCGCAACGCGACTACCGGCGGGCTCTACGCCTTCATCAATCATCCTGAGCAATGGAATCGGCTCAAGCGCGACCCCACGCTCATCAATCCGGCGGTAGAGGAGATTGTACGCTGGACCTCGCCCGTAATTCAGTTCACCCGCATCGCCACGGCGGACACTGAACTGCATGGACAAAAAATTCATGAGGGCGACATCCTCACGCTGTTTTATCCATCCGCCAACCGCGACGAGGAGGTTTTCGAGAATCCGGAATCATTCGATATCGGCCGCTACCCCAACCGCCATATCGCTTTCGGGATCGGTGAGCATTTTTGCCTCGGTGCGAACCTGGCACGGCTGGAATTACAGGTGATGTTCGGCGCTCTGGCAAAGCGGCTCGAAGCGGTCGAGCTTGCCGGTCCGGTGCAACGGATGCGCTCGAGCTTTGTTGGCGGAATCAAACATATGCCGATACGGTATCGGATGCGCACGGCTTAAATTAGCGTTAGCGCCAAGTCTCGCACGTCATAGTAACGGCCGCTGAAGAGATTGTGTCATTCCGAAGGCTGGCGCCGCTGAGGAATCGGAGTCTATCCTG
The DNA here is from genome assembly GCA_050736555.1 of Binataceae bacterium (SeqCode). Classification (GTDB taxonomy): domain Bacteria; phylum Desulfobacterota; class Binatia; order Binatales; family Binataceae; genus JBOHWJ01. The sequence continues at coordinate 8,753 of JBOHWM010000478.1, read as the reverse complement.
AGCGCAGTCGAAGCGCGAAGCGATTGTTCTTTTCTGGTTTGGAAAGGCTCGAGGTGATTGGGATGGTACATGTGTTGGATGGTTACAAGGTGCTCGACTTTACTCAGGCGGTGGCCGGGCCAACCTGCACGCTGATGCTGGCCGAGATGGGCGCCGAGGTTATCAAAGTCGAGATCGCACCAAACGGCGACCCCACGCGTGGCGTACCCGTCATCAAGGACGGGCGCAGCGGCTACTTCGTGCAGCATAATCGCGGCAAGAAGGGCATTTGTCTCGATGTCAAATCCGGCGCGGGCAGGCGCATCATCGGCGAGTGGGTGGCGCAAGTCGACGTTATCATGGAAAACTTCGCTCCCGGCGTGATTTGACGGCTTGGCTTTGATTACGAACGCGTCAAGTCGCTCAATCCAAAGGTCGTGATGTGCTCGCTCTCGGCTTTCGGACAAACTGGGCCGCTCGCGTTGGAACCAGGCTTCGACGCGCTCGGCGCGGCCTACGCGGGTATCACTTCGATGGGTGGTGAAGCCGACGGGCCGCCCTATATCCCGCATGCGGCGATCGGCGATGTCAGCACCGGCGCCCACGCCGCTCTTGCGATTTGCGGAGCGTTGCTGTATCGCGAGCGCACCGGCCGGGGTCAATACCTGGAAGTGTCACTACTTGATACTTACTTCCATTATCATGAGATTTCAGTCCAGGCGTATAGTCTGAGTAAAGGACAAATTCAACCATTCCGATCAGGCCTGCATTCGTGGTATCTGGCGCCGGTCGGCGTGTTCAAAGGCAGGCAAAAGTACGTCGTCATCATGTGCGCGCTGGAACATCAGTGGGTCACGCTATGCGAAGTGATGGGGCAGCCCGGGCTCGCCACCGATCCGCGCTTCGCAACCCGTGAGGACCGGCTCAAGAACCTTAGCGAACTGATTAGTATAATTGAGGGCTGGATTGCGTCGATGCCGAGCGATGATGCCGCGATTGACGCGATGCGCGCGCGGAGAGTTCCAGTCGCGCCCGCGCTCTCAGTGGCGGAAGCGATTGCGCATCCGCATTTGCGCGAGCGCGGGACCGTCAGAACCGTTCATGATCGCGTTCTGGGGGATTTTGAAGTCCCCGGTTTCGCGTTGCGTTTCTCTGATTTCCAACGCCCACTCGAATTACAGGCGCCGCTGCTCGGCGAGCATAATGAGGAGGTTCTGACACGCTATCTCGGCTATCCACGAAGCCGGGTGCGGGAATTGGAAGAGATGGGCATTCTTCACAGTGCCCCGACCTGAAGCTGTATTCGAAATTTCAGGAGAAGAATTCAACTAACGCGTCGAGGGTTTCGCGTGGCGCCTCCTCCGACAGGAAGTGACCAGCCGGCAGGCTGTGGCCGCGCACATCCGCCGCATACTGGCGCCATACCGCGACAGGATCGTAAGCGCGTTCCAGCAATCCTTCCTTGCCCCATAACAGCAGCAACGGGCAGGTGATCATCCGGCCACCATCGTCTTTATGATGTTTCAAATCGACCGACGCCGCGGCGCGATAATCTTCACAGGTGGCGTGGATGCAGGCGGGATCGCGAAAACATCGTAGGTACTCCGCAAAAGCTTCGGGCGCGAACACGTCCTTGCCGGCGCGCGTGCCCATCCGGCGAAGATAGTATTCCGGGTCGGCTCCAATCAGCCTTTCGGGCAAATCCCGCCGCTGGATCAAAAAGAACCAGTGATAATAGGCGGTCGCGGTAAACTGATCGATACGTTTGAAAACTTCCGGAGTAGGAATTATGTCGAGTAGCGCCGCGCGGGTTACCCGTTCCGGATGATCAAGTAAGAGACGATGCGCGACGCGTGCGCCGCGATCATGCGCCGCCAGCATGAACTTTTCGAAGCCCAGCGCCGCCATTACCGCGACCTGGTCGGCCGCCATCGCACGTTTCGAATAGCATTCGTGCTGGGCGTCGCCGTCGGGCTTTGAGCTATCTCCATAGCCGCGCAGATCGGTCGCGACCAGCGTGAAATGGTCGGCCAGCATCGGCGCGATTTTATGCCACATCACATGAGTCTGCGGATAACCATGAAGCAACAGCAAGGCGGGGCCGTGACCTTTTATCAGCGTATTTATAATGACGTTGTTGGCCGCAATTCCGCTGGTTTTGAAACCCTCAAACATCACGCACCTTGATGCCGGCCGGATTTGGACTTTCGCCGGTCTAATTCAGGAGGCGATATCACAACCCGCATCGACGCTACAAACCGGACTTTGCGCGGAATTTAAAGCGCGCCCAGTTGCCGAATCACCTTGTCAGCTTCAGACGCGACCGAAGGGTTTTTGACGCTATCCGCACTCGCGGTTTTCAGATAGCGCAACGCATTGTTACGATCGCCCTGCTGCGCGTATATCTCGCCAATCCGCAATGCCGCGAAAGAATTCGTGGGGTCAAGTTCGAAGGCCTTGCGATAATATGGCAGCGCCTGATCGAACTTCGGCGGCGAAAATGACATATACGCTTCGCCTATATTCAAGTATGCGCTCACCGACTTTGGTTCGTATTTGATAAGTTTCTGATAAACCTTCACCATGTTGCCGAAATCGGAGCGCGATTGGTAAAAAAGTCCGAGGTACAGGTAGGCCTCTTGCAGGGTTGGATCGATGTTTGTTGCTTGCCACAGCAACTTCACCGCCTGGGCGCTATTGGTCATATTAATCGCGGCGTTCACGAGAGTCTGAGCCTTCGCATCGGCGTCGCCGCCGTTCGCAACGGCACTGTTGTTGGAGGGTGGGATGGAGGTGTCGGCGCGAGCCAGGGGCGGTGTCAGCAAGGAAAGCAGGATTAGAACCGCCAGGCTATGTTTTGATAGGAGCCGCTCACGCATAGGTACGCATCAGCGCTGATCGTGGCACGAAAGTTCGCGCTTGCAAAGCGTAACTTCGTAGCCCGCGCGGCTGATGGAGAGGTTATGGAGAAACGCACATTCGAAGGGACCGACGGGTTGAAGCTGAATTTGCTCGACTACGGCGGTGCGACTCGGCCACCGATCCTGTTCATTCACGGCGGATCCGCGCATGCGCATTGGTGGGATTTTGTCGCGCCCGCATTCGTGGATCGCTTTCATACGATGGCGCTCGATCAGCGTGGTCACGGCGACAGCCCGTGGACGCGCCAGTGGGCCTACGGTACGCGCCATTATGTGGCCGATCTCGCCGCCCTGATCGCACGTTGGGACTTCGGCCCGCCAATCCTGATTGGCCATTCAATGGGCGGGCACAATGTGATGTATTTCGCGGGGGTCAACAGCCATATGCTGCGTGCGGCGGTCATGATCGATAGCCCCTCGACCTATCCGGCCTTCGCTGTCGACCATCTGCGCGGATTCGCCGAACGGCCGTCACGGCGTTACGATTCGCTCGAAGAGGCCTGTGCCAAGTTCCGCACGCTGCCCGGCGAAACCACGGCCACTCCGGAGGTGTTGCATCACGTCGCGGTCCATTCGTTCCGCCAGGGGGACGACCACAGGTGGGACTACAAGACTGACCGCCGCACGATGCTGCGCGAGCCGCTCGACGCCTGGCCGGGATTGGCGGAGATCAGCTGTCCGGCACTATTCGTCAAGCCCGACCACAGCGTGCTTAACGCGGACTATGTGCGCAAAATTGTTGACAAAATGCCGCATGGAAGCCTGGCCGAGGTACGCGATTCGCATCACCACGTGATGCTGGACAATCCACACGGATTGATCGCCGCGCTCGAACCGTTTGTCGCACAGTTCGAATGACCGCGCCGCGGAGTGATTTCTTGCCCGGGGCACCGCGGCTGCATTTTCTCGAGTGGAATCCGCGTGGGCGCGTATGCGTCGTGCTGCTGCACGGCAGTTCGGCCAACGCATGGTGGTGGGAGTGGGTGGCCGATGCGCTGGCGGGTCAGGAAGAAATCCGCCTGGTGGCCGTCGACTTGCGCGGGCATGGCGACAGCGAATGGGTGCGGCCGCCCGCTTATAAACCTGGCGAGTACGCGGATGATGTCGCGCGTTTTATTGACGGGCTTGGTTTAACCCGGCCCGTCGTCGCCGGGCATAGCATGGGCGGGATAGTCGCGCTCACCTTCGCTTTGCGCTATCCGCAAACGGCACGCGCCATTATCGCGATCGACGTCGCGATCACTTCCACCGCTCGGCGTGACCGTTATTTGCGGCATCTAAAATCATTGCCAACCATTGTCTATCCCGATCTCGAGACCGCCAGGTCACGCTTTCGCTTGATGCCGAACGAGGGCGAAATCCCAGCGTCCACCCTGGCGAGAATTGCGGAAAACAGCCTGGAACGTACCGAAGACGGCCGCTACACGATGAAATTCGCTCGTGAAAGTTTCTTTGGTGGGGACGGACTCGACGTGGCGGAAGCGATAAAAGCCGTAACCGTCCCGACGCTGCTGGTGCGGGCTGAAAAGAGCCGTATCATGACTGCGGAAGCGGCCGTGCGCGCCGCCGATTCAAATCCGATGGTGCAACTGACCGAAATACCTGGTGCGCATCACCACCTGCCGCTCGAACGTCCTGGTGAAATGGCCGCCGTGATCGAGGCGTTTGTTCGCGAGATACAATGATGTTGCGACTGCTCACAAGTCGTGCCGCATCAGGCGATGCATGATGCCGGCTTCCTCGAAGGCGTCGCCAACTGGTCGATAGCCGCTTTTGCTGTAGAATCCCTCGACCGCGATCTGTGCGTGGAGCACGGCCTGGCGATAGCCTCGCGCTCTTGCGGCCTCCATTAGAAATTCCAGGATGCGGCGCCCGATTCCCTCGCCACGTCTATCGCGCAGGACAGCCATGCGTCCAATTTTTACCTCCTCGTCATGCGCGACCATCCGCCCGCATCCGACCGCGATTCCCGCCAGATCGATGGCGAGAACGTGCAACGCGTGTGCATCGTCTTCGTCGAGCTCAATATCTTCCGGCACGTGCTGCTCTTCGATAAAGACACGCCGCCGGATCGCATGCGCCCGCTCCATTTGCGCGCGGTCGCGGATTTCAACGATGCGAATCTCAGCGCTCATCGGAGTCCCGGTTAATCCATATATAGTCGCGCCAGTCAGGATGGCTGCTCGCGGGTTCCCGCCCCACTATCCTTGAAGCACCATCTGGGTTTGTGTGACAAGAGCGAGCAAGCGGCCGGTTTCCGAAGTTATCCGCGTTTGCCATACCATTGTACGCCGCCCTCGATGCAGCGGGAGACATTCGCCGATAACTTTGCTCCCGATCGGCGCGGGAGCGAAGAAGTTCGTTTTGGATTCAAGGGTGGTGGTGCCATCGTTGCCGCGTAAATTAAGCACGGTCGCGAAAGCGCCCAGCGAATCGGCGAACGCCATCATCGCGCCGCCATGCAGGATTGCCGGCCTGGTGCACATATCGTCGCGGACGACCATCTCCGCGGTGACCCGTTCGGGCGTTGTCGACGTAAAGCTTATCCCGAGCAGCCGTGCGAAGGGTACAAAGCCGTCTTCCAAACGCGAGTCCAATTCCATAAGAGAATTCTCCTTTAGACCGATTCATCGACGATGAAGTGTCATTTGTGTCAGATGTGCTCGCGCCTGCAATTACCTTGCAGGTAGGCGAAGCGCATCGCTCGGATACGGCCGAGTTGATGGGCCGCATGCGCGGATACTTGATGCCCTAAAACATCGCCGATTTGACGCAACCTGAACCGTTCAATTATTCGTAAACGCATCGCTTATTGCGAGGATGCCCGCATGCCCCAAATCGATGAGACTATCCTGGCTCCGCCACTGGACGGCGGCGAATGGCTGCAAGGCGGACCGCTGAGCCTCGATGAGCTGCGCGGCAAAGCGGTCGTGTTAATCGATTTCTGGGATTACACCTGTGTAAATTGTCTCCGCACGCTGCCCTACGTCGCCGAATGGCATCGCCGTTATCACGCCAATGGGCTCGTGGTGATTGGCGTGCACGCACCGGAATTCAGCTTCGCGCGCGAGCGCGCCAACGTGATCGCCGCCATCAAGAATTTCGACTTGGAGTATCCCATCGTCCTGGATAACGCCTATACGATTTGGCGCGCCTACTCGAATCGCTATTGGCCGGCGAAGTATCTCGCCGATCCCCAGGGGCGCTTGCGCTATTACCATTTCGGTGAGGGGCTCTACCATGAGACGGAAAGCCAGATTCAGAGATTGTTGCTGGAAATGAACCCGTCGCTGGCGCTGCCCGCGCCGATGGAGCCGGTGCGCGACACTGATCGTCCGGGAGCGTTGTGTTATCGCGTTACACCGGAGCTTTATCTGGGCTACGCGCGCGGCCAATTCGGCAATCCGGCCGGAGTCGTGCGTGACCGCGCCGCCGATTATCAGGACCCCGGTCGCCATGCGGAAGGCGCGGTCTATCTGTCCGGACGGTGGACGGTCGATTCCGAACGGGCGCGCGCCGAGGAAAGCGGTTCCGCGCTGGCGCTACGCTATACCTCGATGGATGTGAATCTGGTGCTGGCACCGGGACCCAGCGGCGCGGCGCGCGCCGAAATCATGCTCGATTCCGATCAGCGGCCAGGCGCCGATGTCAAAATTGAAAACGGCCGCGCCTTCGTGACGGTCGAACGGTCACGGATGTATAATCTGGTGGCTAATGAATCGGTGCTGGCGGGCGGTTTGCAAATCAAAGCGCTCGACCCCGGTCTGAGCGGCTACGCGTTTACCTTTATCTCCTGCGTTGTGAGCTGATGTAATCGGCAACGTCTCAGCCGCTTTCTAAGCAAACCTTCCAGAGGAAAACCCAATGGCAGATCAGTCTCAGCCATCGAACCATGACATAATGGCGGCGGCGCGCATGATCGTCGAGGCACAATATCCCATCGCGCTTACCGGCGCCGGGATGTCGGTGGAAAGTGGGATTCCACCATTTCGCGGCCCCGGCGGACTCTGGACCAAGCACGGCGAGCCGCCGATGAACGGCTACCAGATATTCCTTTCCGATCCAAAAAAAGCCTGGGAGGATCGGATCAGGCGCCAGAACGACGAACTGTTCGGCCCCTTAAAAATCGCCAAGCCCAATCCCGGCCATCGCGCCTTCGCGGAGCTGGAGGCGATGGGAGTGCTGCGTTTTCTGATCACGCAAAATGTCGACGACCTTCATCGTCAGGCCGGCCAGAAGGCCTTGGCTGAAATTCACGGCAATTGGAAGCTCATCCGGTGTCTGGAATGCGGCCGGCGTTTTCACGCCGAGGAGGTAAGCTTCGCGGTGCTGCCGCCGTCGTGCGCGCAATGCGGCGGGATGCTGAAGAGTGACACGGTGTCGTTCGGCGAACCGATTCCGCCCGACGTGCTTGAGCAATGTATCGCGCATGCGGGTAACGCCGATTTGGTTATTCTCGGTGGAACTTCGGCCACCGTTTACCCGGCCGCGGGGTTCGCCCTCGAAGTGAAGCAGCGGGGCGGCAAGCTCATCGAGGTGAACCTGTACGGGTCTGAAATTGCGCCGATCTGCGACGCGAGCCTGCGCGGTCCCACCGGCGAGGTGATGCCGCGGCTGACTGCGGCGGTGTCTGAACTACGCCGCGCCAAATTGTCCTGATACGTCGGCGAGTCGACCGCCTGGTCGCGTTTCGCGCGGTTTCCTGTCATATCGTTGCTGGAGGACGGACGCTTCGTCTCAACTGTGGACGGTAGGAGCCAGCTTATGACTGGAACAATGATTCCACTCGGGGACGCCGGCGCTTTCAAGGGATATCTTGCCAAGCCACCAACAGGTTTCGGCCCTGGGCTCATCGTGTTGCACGAGATCTTCGGCGTCAATCCACAGATCCGCGCGTTGGCTGATCTCTACGCCGAGGAAGGGTACCTCGTGCTCGCTCCGGACTTGTATTGGCAACAGCGGCCGGGAATTGAACTGGGCTCCGGGCGCGAAGATCTTGAAACGGCGAAAGCATGCGCCGCCCGGCTTGACCTCGAATGCGCAATGCGTGATGTTGGCGCCGCGGTCGAGATGCTGCGCTCGAATCCGGCGTGCGATAGGAAAATAGGAGTGATCGGCTTCGGGCTAGGCGGTTATTTCGCCTGGCGTGCCGCGGCGAGCCTCGGAATCGATGCCGCGGTCGCTTATTATCCCGATGCTCGTGGCCAGCTCCCTGGGCCGGCAGATCTAATCGGATGTCCCATCGCGCTCCATTTGGAAGGTCAACCAGTTTCACGGCGGGAGGCGATCAAGCGAGCGCTGGCGGACCGCGAAAATGCGCCGATCTACGAGTATCCGGACAGTGCTCGCGGCTTCGACAATTGGGAGCACGACGCTTATGACCGCTTCGCCGCCTCGCTCGCGCAATCACGGACGCTTGGCCTGCTGCGCCGCGTTCTCGGCCCGCGCTACGACCTTGACGCGCTATGGGAGCGCCATGCGCGATGTGAATTCGAATTGCGCGATCCCGGCGTGACCATGGCCACGATGGTCGCGCAGCCATATGTCAATCATGTACCGACGATGACCGGTGGGTTCGGCTATGCCGAACTTCGCCGCTTCTATGCGGAGCACTTCATCCCGCGCCTGCCCAAGGACACGAAAATCGTAACAGTGTCGCGCACGGTGGGTGCCGACCGCGTTGTCGATGAGTTGCTTTTCTGTTTCACCCACGACACCGAGATCGACTTTCTTTTACCTGGCGTGAAGCCAACCGGAAAGTAAGTTGAAATACCCACCGTCGCGTTAGTGCAGTTCCGCGGCGACAAACTATCTAACCAGCATATCTATTGGGACCCGGCGACGGCCCTGGTG